>CACVAR010000001.1 GCA_902727905.1 uncultured Sulfurovum sp.
TAACTTTTATTTATCTGTTTTTAGCTATATACACTTTTTTTCGCATTAAAAATTGAATATTAAAGTTAATTTATGGCTGAAGGAAGTACTAAGAAGAGGGACTAAATGTTTTTATTGGGTGTTTGGCAAGTTTGTCATCTTCTATCTATAAAACGTTAAGTTTTTGAATTTTTCTGACATTTTATGTGTCTAGCCTAATATTGCTCTTATATAATACACAATATGAACTAAAAATCGGTTATGGAGAGAAGTAATGAATGAAAATAGTTTATGGTTGAAACGTTGGGAAAACAGAGAAATAGGTTTTAATCAAGCAATGGTCAATAGTTTTATGGTGAAGTACTTTGATAGTTTGAATTTAAGCGAAGAATCTAGCGTGTTAGTTCCTCTTTGTGGAAAGACCATAGACATTGCATGGCTTTTAGAAAAAGGTCATGCCGTAATAGGTGTTGAGTTAAGTGAACAAGCAGTTATAGAACTCTTTGATGAACTTGGAGTTGTTCCAGCCATTTCAATAGTAGGTGAGCTAACACTCTATAGTGCTGATAGTCTTCAAATTTATGTGGGAGATATCTTTAAAGTAACTTCCGAGATGTTAGGAAAGGTAGATGCCATTTATGACCGTGCAGCTTTGGTTGCTTTAACAACAGGTGTAAGAGTTGCGTATACGAAACATTTAAGAGAACTAACAGACAATGCTTCTCAACTTTTGCTTTGTTTTGAGTATGACCAGTCATTAATGAATAGAACACCTTATTCTGTAGAAGAGAGAGAAGTTAGAAAACATTATGAAGAGCATTATGACTTGGAACTTTTAACACGAGAAGAGATTGCTGGTGGTTTTAAAGGTGGTCTAGCAGCTGCTGATGTGGTTTGGTTGTTAAAGTAGGAAATGTAAAATGCCAAATATTAAAAAAGTAACATTAGAACGTCAAGAAGTTCAAGGTTTACAAGTAAGAACGAACAATGCTAATGAGATGAATCAAAAAACAGAAAAGATAGCACCTTTATGGGGAAGGTTTTTTCATGAAGTTTTACCAACGCTTTCTAAAGAAGCAATTGTTTATGGTGTTTATTATAACTATGAGTCAGATGCCACAGGTGAGTTTGATGTTCTAGTTGGAGCAGATATTATGGCAACTACCAAAGAGATGAATAGCATTATGCTTCAAGAAGGTCAATATCTTATGTTTCCTGTGAAAGGTGAGTTACCACAAGCCATCATAGAGACTTGGCAAAAGGTTTGGGCTTACTTTGAAGATGAAAGTATTGATGAACGACGGGCTTATGAGACAGACTTTGAAAAGTATATCTCAGAAGATGAAGCTGAGATATATATTGGGGTACATTACTTTTAGGCTTTATGGTTTAGTATCTTTTTAATGGTGTCAATAGAACAGAAAAAGAGTGCTTCAAAAAGGGGAGTTAGCTTTACCTCTTTTGCTTCATTCGTTTCAAATGCTTTAAAGTCAAAACCTTCACCATCATCTCGAAGACTTGGTCTTACAGAAAAAGTAATGGGGTCTAGGGTACGAATCAGGTTTAGAACTTTTTTGTATTTTTTATCTTCGGTATCAGGTAAAAAGCTTTTTTCTGCACTTCTGTTTATTCGAGTCTCTTTAAGCAGTTCAACTTTATCATTAAAAATGGTTTTGCCCCAACGAACATCACCTAAGTCAAATAAAAAGTCTTGATGTCTTGAGGTTAATGGATGAGGTGAGGCAGAACGAAGTGCTTCAATGAGTTGAAGAAAAAAGTTAGTTCCCCCATAATTGTTTGCAGCTGTTGTTAAGAGTGTATGGAAATGAAGTTTCTCTTCATCTGTTAAGTTGTTAAAGTCACACATGGACTTCCTTTATATTTATATAAGTGAATTATACTCTTTTAATATATTGTCCCTTGCTTGTTTTTCATATTTGTCATAAAAGTGTAGCGTTTCATAAATACGTTCTTTTACTAAAAAAGCTTTTAAAACTTTTTTACGTCCAAAAAAATAATCTGTATCATTATAAATCGCATACTCTTTTCGTACATTGTTTGCATAGTTTTTATATGTTGTGTAACTTGAACCTAACATAGCTAAGTCAGCATCTAAAAAAAGTGCATTTTCTTTTGAAGAGGCTTGATGAGTTTTAGTTTCTACTATAAGTTGAAAGACTTTTTCTCTTAATATTTCTGGCA
>CACVAR010000002.1 GCA_902727905.1 uncultured Sulfurovum sp.
TTGCTCACCCTTTATTTGTTTTACTTAGTAATTAAGAAAAGATTATAATCTTTTCTTCTGTTTAAATCAGTTAAGTGTTTAGTCCCAAAGACTTATATATTTGAATGATTATATCATAAAGAAGAAGATTTATGAATAAGTTCAATAGCATCATGAAGTATGCTAAAAATAGCCATGAGTTTGGACTTATAGTGGAAAAGCTATTTTAAAAGTGATTGATTTCACTTTTAAGTAATATATCATTTTTCTTTTATATAAATTGAACCACAAAACCTATCAAAGGTTTGAATTATTCTGCTCATACGGTCGTTGGAGCGTAGTTCAGAGTAGGGACGGTTGTCTTCATACCAGAGTAGGTTCGGAACATCTTGCCGTAAATGCGTATCTGCTGCTTTGTTTTTCCCTTTTTGTTCCATAACATAGTAAAGAGCAGGGTAGTAAGTGTACTCTTCAAAGGTAGAAATGACCACGTCATAGTTTTCATAGTTTTCTAACACTTTGTCTATGTTGTGTTTTGCCAGTTCTATCTCTTTTTCAAGATCTTTACGTAATATTATGGCTTGACTATCGGTAATGGCATTTTCTTCATCTTTTATCTCTTTCTCTAACTCCACACGTGACTTGTTTTTCCATATCTCATACTCAGCTGGTAAAGCTTTTTGTACTTTATAAGGGTCAAATATCTCTTTTTTCTTATGTTTCATGGAAAGCGTGTATTTAAAAGCAGGGTAGTCAGGATTAATAATCTTCGCATAATCATAAAAATGGTTCTTTTTTTCCACACCATTCTCAATGTTATCAGCACGTACAGAGAGTTCTAAGGCTAAAACTTGTTCTAACTCACTATGTGACAGTAAACAAAGCGTTATGCCTTTATATTCAATGGCTCTGGCTGTTTCAAGCATGTTTGCTAATTGCTCTTGTACTTCTTTATATAACATATTTCTGTTTCCTTATTTCACTTTTAAGTAATATATCATTTTTCTAATAAAATATAAGACTGCCATTTTAAAATAAATCCAAGCAATTACCAAAAGGGCATTTCTTTTTATGTTTTTTTACTTTGAACGCATCTAAGTATCTAAAAATTTATATAAAGCAGAAGCCCTTAAAACGTTTTTACAGGTATTAAAGCTTAGAGAAAAGCTAAAAGAGGCTTATTTAGATTATTAAAATCAGCTCTAATATATAGCAAATTAAATAAATAGAGATAATAGCTCAATAACTTATGGTTTTATATTTTGGTTAACATAATATAAATTCTATAAAAAATATAATAACTACTCTACTGCCATGTGTCGTATAAAATAAAAGAACAAATGTTCTTATTAATCTTTTCTAAATTTACCTTTATCTGAACATATGTTCACACCTTTATCTGAACATATGTTCACTATAATATTAAAATTAAAGGCTAGGTAAAGGAGTTAATGATGTCAGTACCTGTTAAAACAAAAAAAGAACTCATTTTAGAGGTTTCTCTACGACTTTTTTCAGAAAAAGGCTATAAACCTACTTCAGTACGTGATATTGCTAAAGAAGTTGGTATTACACAAAGTGGTCTATATAACCATTTTAAAGGGAAAGATGCTATCTTAGAAGCCTTAATAGCTGATTTAATGTCTTCTGCTGTTGTTAAAATCTTTGATAACAAAAGTATAGATGAGTTGGCAAAAAAAGGAAAGTCTGTTCTTTTTTCCATTGCCACTACTTTTAAACTTATCTCTTTTGACAAGAAAAATGAAGCCCTATTTAAACTGCTTATGCAAGAACTCTACAAAAACTCTGCTATCCGTGACATTTATAACGAGCACTTTTACCAGGCAAACGTTAAAAAGCTTTCATCTATCTTTTTTATTATGATGCAAGATGAAACCATAAAGCATGGTGATCCACTCTTTTTAGCCCATGAGTTCTTTTCTCCCCTCTTCTTTTACCAGATGCAAGTAAATTTACTAAAAATAGATAATAAGTCTAACTCTTCAATGGTGACTCTGTTTGAAAAACATGTAGATAATTTTTGGGAAAATAACAAAGTAGTGAAAGAAAATGCACTTTTTGAGTAGTGGCTTGGGTTATTATTGAGTTTGGAGTTAAAATTTAAAAATATGATATATTACTTAAAAGTGAAATACATAAAAAGTATATCATATCAAGCTTCATTCAAATTCAGCTATAATTCTATAAATTAATCACTCCAAGGCTCTTTACTTATGTCTAAAAACCCTACCATACTCCAGCAATTTCGCTCTTTTTGTTACCAAAATAATGCTACAAATCTTGAACAAGCATTGGAATACTTTGCTGTTTTTGGTGGTATGGGTTGGCGTGTTGACTTTTCTAAGTCTTTAAATGAACTCATAGCCCATAAAGTTTTAGATAACTACCGTTACATTCATGGTGACATTACAAAGATTACGCAGAGTAAAGAGATTCATCATAAGATTTTAACAGCCCTCGCTGTAGGAGACCGACGTGAACACTCTGCCTTTAAAAAAGCCCAAGTAGACCGAAAACATGGTGAAGAATCCATAGACTTTCTCATTGCTGAAGGACTTTTGCAAACCGATAAATCGGTTGAAAAACCTTTAAAAGACCATGAGAAAGTATCAGCTAAACTGCTTTTCGCTCAACCTTTTATGCGTTTTTGGTTTTCAATTATCTCTCCTAACTACAAAGGCATTAAAGCTGGTGAATACGATGAGTTTTATGACCGTTGGCGTGAAATGAAGTTGGAATTTACCAACCATATCTACCAACAGCTTTTTTTAGAACTTGTCAAAAAAACACACAATGAAAACTCTAGTGACAAAATAATGCGTATAGGTTCTTATTGGGATACCCAAGTAGAGATAGACCTTTTAGCCAAAACAAAGTCTGGGAAAATGATTGCTGGTACTTGTAAATTTTCAAAAGCTAAAGCTAAAAAAAGTGAACTGACCAAACTAAAAGAGTCATGCCAAAAAGCGAAACTAGATGTAAATGCTTATGCTCTCTTCTCAAAAAACAAATTTACCACAGAACTCAAAAAAGAAAAAAGTGAAACGCTGGAACTTTTTTCTCTAAAAAGCTTAGGAAGTTTACTGGTTGATTTGAATGAAAAAGATATGCTTGTTAATACCAATAAGAAGTACTAATGAGCTTTTCTAAACTCTCTACAACTCTACAAAAAGAACTTCAAAAAAACAACTACCTCAAACCCACACCCATACAAGAAAAAGTCATACCTTTAGTGTTAGAAGGTTATGACATCATGGCACAGGCTCAAACAGGAACAGGAAAGTCGGCTGCTTTTGTTTTGCCACTACTCGAACTCTTAGCACAAAACCCCTATGAGGGAAAACGTAAAATCAAAGTTTTGGTACTAGCCCCTACGCGTGAACTTACTTTACAAATTAGTGAAACTTTTTCACTTTTTTCTAAAGCACTTACCCCTAAGCCAAAAATAGTTTCTGTCATTGGTGGCGAAGGCATTGGCGACCAGATTTACAGCATTCAAAAAGGTTGTGATGTTATTGTCGCAACTTCTGGACGTTTTTTAGATGTGCTTTCTAAGAATCAAATGTCGCTAAAACATTTAGAGTACCTAGTATTGGATGAAGCAGACAAAATGCTAAATCTTGGATTCTCTGAAGAGCTAGATGAAATTTTAAAAGCCATTCCTTCAAAACGTCAAAACCTATTGTTTTCAGCTACTTATCCTCAAAAGATTTTAGATATTGCTGCTAAAGTAACGACTCAAGCTACTAGAGTAACCATAGAAGATGAAAAGCCAACTGTTCAGAACATTGAACAAAGAGTTATAGAAGTTAATGCTGAAAATCGAGGTCCAGTACTACGCTACCTACTTAAAAAAGAAAAATGGAAGAGTGTATTGGTT
Source organism: uncultured Sulfurovum sp. (assembly GCA_902727905.1). Taxonomy (GTDB): domain Bacteria; phylum Campylobacterota; class Campylobacteria; order Campylobacterales; family Sulfurovaceae; genus UBA1140. The sequence continues at coordinate 3,881 of CACVAR010000002.1, forward strand.
TTTATGGCAAACAAAAGAGCTACAGACAACATAGCTGAGAAATTTAGAAAACGTGGGTACTTGGCTGAGTCATTTCATGGCGACCTTAGCCAAGAAGATCGTAACTATACCATCAAAGAGTTCAAGTCTAACAAGATTCAGATTTTGTTTACCACAGACATTTTTTAAACTCATAGAAAAACGTAGTCAAATCAAGCTGGAACGTGAAAGTGTTAAAGGTTATGAACTAAAAGGTGAAGCACCTAAAAAAGTCAAAGGAGCAGCTCCTGTTAAAGGTAAGAAGAAGAGTAAGAAAGATAAGCTTCGGGAATTGGCTGCGAAAAATAATAAATAATCCCGTATTAAAAGCTGTTCGATAAAATCGAACCTACGAGTCCCAAATTTATAAAAATGGTATATTACTTAAAAGTGAAATTACTATATAAAACTTTACTTATAAAAAAGTTTGCTACAATACCTTCATGGAACTTACAGATAATAATTACAAAGAAATCATTAAAAATAACGACAAACCAGTCTTTATAGACTTTTACTCACCAACATGTGGACCTTGCCAAATACTCACCAAACTCATAGACGAAAAACTAGAAAAATATGGTGAAGAAAATGGTGTGCTTGTTGTAAAATGTAATGTAGCAAGAAACCCAAAACTAGCAGATGCTTTTCAGGTACGTTCTGTACCTTTTACCCTTGCTGTTATGCCAGATGAAAAACTTCAACATGCTAACATGGGTTTAAAAAATGAGACTTATTATTTTGAACTTATAGATAATCTTGCAGGAAAAGGTTCATTTTTTAGTCGGCTATTTACTTAGCTAATCTTTTGTCTTTTCCTTTATAAGGAGGAGAAAAGGTGGCAAAAACTACAGATGCTTTAGGATCAATATTTTCAGCCCAGTGATACGTACCTTTAGCAATGCTAACTACATCGCCAGCTTTTAAAAGAACTTGATGATCTTTAAAATGTATAATTGATTTTCCAGAAACAACAGTAACAGTTAAGTCATGATGGTCATGAAAGTGTGGTTTCTCTGCACCCTTCACTCTTAATAAATGTGAACTAGAATACTCTGAGCGTGCTAAATGTCTTACAGCAATATTCTTTTGTTTCTCTTCAGCTGTCCAAAGAACGTTCTGATAATTTTTATCTTTAAAAACTATTTTGGGACTCTCAGTACAACCTACTAATAGTAAAGAAGCTAATAAAACGAATTGATATTTCATAATATGAAAATTCTTAATCTTCAGGTAAAGCGTCAAACTCTGCTTTTTTCATGGCAAACCACTCATTCATCATCATTGGGTTTTGCATAATCTCTTTCATATTTTGAATGGCTTTCATATGTGCTTCATCATTCTCTTGCATCATCTCGATACCATGTTGCATACTTAGTTCAGACATTTGTCCAAAAGTTTCAGCTTGTAATTTTATGTCACAAGCTCCTCCAAGTTGTTTGCATGTCATTGTTTTCATTATTTACCTTTATTCTTATGTTTATATCTATACTTTAAATAATTTTACTTACAAGTTCTTTTTCTTCACCTTGATTTTCTTTTTTCTCATCTTTATGTTTTCTACTTCTCTCAACCAAAATGGCAAAGACAAAACTTGTTAACACAAAACCTAAAAATAAAAAGAACCCTACTTCTAAATGTGTTCCATTGAAAGTAACTATATTGACAGGGTCTTCACCTGTTTGAAGCCTGTTTAGTTCATTTTCTACAACACCGTCTAAACCTAAGAATCCCATAAACATAGAGACTACCATAACATCTGCCATAGACCATTTGGTAGAGTAAAGTGCGAAAAAACGTGTTACAGCATTGTTACTAACTATACCTAAAGAGTAATAATATAAAATACTTGTTACAAGCTTTAATAGAGGGAAGATTATGGAAAACATAACCAATAGTACCCCTACAAATATCATCTTTACTTCCCCTGACTCTAGCAGTAAGACAAGTAAATCCACAATACTCTTAGATTTAAAAAATAAAATTTGATTTTCAAAAATGACAGGCTGTTCAAGTACTATAAAATAGAGTTTTGTAATCTTAGCTTCAATGTCTAACATAGGCAGTAAAACACCTGTCATAAGTAAGCTTGCACTGGTTGCCGTAAATGTAAATAGAGCTATAGAGTCAAGCACACCTTTTATAACCAATAAAATAATAATAACCGTAGCAATCACTAAGATTCTTAGCATTAAAGTGTTCATTTTTTCAGTACTATTTTTTATGTGTTGATCTAAAATAGGACTACACTCTTCTGCATTAGATACGTCATATTTAAGAAGCAAAGCATTAAACTTTGTCATGTCTGTATCTGTTTTGAATTTATTTTTCATAAATTCTTTGAGTTTTTCTCTTAAGGCTTTTTTAGCTCTCTCTTGATTTTCTGGTTTTTCTATTTCTATCATGACAGCAGCAGTAAATTCAGGGACACGCTTACGTAAATCTTTAAAATCAACAATCGAGTCTGTAATCATCTGTTTAGTACTGCCAAAAATACTGTTAAAGAATCCAGACTCAGCCGTGTTTCTTTCTTTAACTATGCGTTCAGTTTCAACAATAAGTGTGTCTATAACCGTACTAACATAACCCTCTACCTCTTCTCTATTATTAAGATTTAGATTGAAAGACTCAATTTTAACATCCATAACCTCTGTAATCTTTCTTGTCCACTCATCTGAGTTAAACATACCATATTTTACAGAATGAAGTTCAGCATAATCAACTTTGTAGCTTTGCGCTTCTTTTCCAAGTTTAATAAGTTCCATAGAAAAGTATGCAAGAGGAAAAAGTAAAAGTATAGAAATAAGGGTTAAGATTCGGTTAAAAATTTTCATAGCCACAAGTTTAGCTAAAAAATACTATATTTTAGACTTATATATTTTATTTAAAGATAATCTCGGGATAAATACTCCCGAGACAAAAATTATTGAAATTATGCTTCTTTTACAATCTTCTCAATAGCACCCACAATAGAAGGATCTTCAAGTGTTGAAGTATCTTGAGTAATCGCTTCACCCTTAACGATTGAACGTAAAATTCTTCTCATAATTTTACCTGAACGTGTTTTAGGAACATCTGGAACAAATGCAATAGCATCACAAAGAGCAATGGCACCAATCTCTTTTTTAATTACTTTATTAATCTCTATTTTAAGATCTTCACAAGCATCATCAACACATTTTAATACAATGTAAGCGAAAATTCCCTCACCTTTAATCTCATGTGGTTTACCTACAACAGCAACAGCTGCTACAGAATCATGCTTTTTAATAGCAGCTTCAACTTCTGCTGTTCCCATTCTGTGACCTGAAACATTAATAACATCATCAGTTCTACCAGTAATCGTAATATAACCATCTTCAGCAATCATTGCACCGTCACCTGTAAAGTAAACAGGCTCTCCATCTTTTTTACAGTCACCAAAGTATGATTTTTTGAATCTCTCAGGATCATTCCAAATGGTTCTAATCATTGAAGGCCAAGGCTTGGTAATACACATAAACCCTTTTTCTCCAACTGGTGTTGGTGTTCCATCTTCTTCAATAATCTCAGCCATAATCCCTGGAAGCGCAAATGTCGCACAAGCAGGTTTAATAGGTGTTGCTCCTGGTAATGGAGAAATCATGTGTCCACCTGTTTCTGTTTGCCAGTACGTATCTACAATGGCACATTTAGAGTTTCCAACAACTTCGTAGTACCATTTCCATGCTGGAGGATCAATAGGCTCACCAACGGTTCCAAGTACTCTTAGTTTTGAAAGATCATATTTTTTAGGCTCATCTTCACCTGTTTTGTGAAGTAATCTAATTGCTGTAGGTGCTGTATAGAATTGAGTAATGTTATGGTCTTGAACCATTTTCCAAGCACGTCCTGCATCTGGGTACGTTGGTACACCTTCAAACATAACGGTAGTTCCACCAGCTGCAAGAGGACCATATACTATGTAAGTATGTCCTGTAATCCAACCAATATCGGCTGTACACCAATACACATCGTTTTGACGTAGGTCAAATACCCACTCCATTGTCATTTGTGCCCAAAGAATGTAACCAGCTGTTGAGTGCTGAACTCCTTTTGGTTTTCCTGTTGAACCTGATGTGTAAAGTAAGAAAAGTGGGTCTTCTGATTCCATTGGCTCAAAAGGACATTCAGCAGACTCTTCAGTAATAAGTTCATTATAGTTATGATCTCTACCCTCTACCCATGTAATTTCTTCGTTGTTTCTTTTAACAACTAAAACAGATTCAATACTTTCTCCACCTTGGCTCAACGCGTCATCAACAACGTTTTTAAGCATGTAAGGCTTACCTTTTCTAAATGCACCATCAGCTGTAATAACAACTTTTGCTTCAGCATCTTCGATTCTGTCTTTTAATGCTTCTGCTGAGAATCCACCAAATACAATTGAGTGAATCGCACCAATACGTGTACATGCTAACATTGCATACGCTGCTTCTGGAATCATTGGCATATAAAGAACGACTCTATCACCTTTTTTTACACCAAACTTGTTTTTAAGTAAGTTTGCCATTTTGTTTGTTCGCTCTGAAAGCTGTGCATAAGTAATGTTCTGAACATCACCTTTGTCCCCTTCAAATACAATCGCATCTTGATCAGCTTTATCAGCTAAATGTCTGTCAATACATTGATTAGATACATTCAACTTACCATTTGAGAACCACTTATAAAATGGTGCATTAGATTCATCTAAAACTGTATCGTATGGTTCAATCCAGTCAATCTTCTCATCAGCAAAACCTTTCCAATAACCTTCGTAATCTTCGATTGCTTTGTTCTGTAGCTCCCAATAAGCATCCATAGAGTTGATTGCTGCATCTTTAGCAAATTCTGGATTTGGGTTAAATATTTGTTCTGACATTTATCTTCCTTATTTATCATTTCTTCTTTTTAGATATGGGAAGTAGTTTAACATAAAAAAATGAAGTTTCCAAAGAAGCCATGCAGAATTATTTTACTAATATTACAATGATCTAAAAAGTAATTTTAATAAAGACCATAATAGTTGTTTATCCCTCTTGCCACACCTTCCATAAGAACCGTTTGATAATGAGGATTTGTTAACTTTTTAACTTCATTTTTATTGGTTAAATACCCTGTTTCAATTAATATAGCTGGCATTTTAGTCGCTAGTAAAACCCAAAAATCTTTTCTCTTTATCCCTTTGTCATAGATTTTGTATTGTCTACTAACATGCGATAATATATTTTTTTTTACTGTTTTGGCTAAACTTCTTGACTGAGAAAACTTCCAAGAACTTACCATCTCTTTATAGGCACTTTTACTATAGACTTTACGTCCACGGTAAACAGCCCTTTTGTTTCTAACCCTTTTTGTATTTCTTAAACCTAAATAGAATACTTCCAGACCCTCATAACGTACACCTTTTGTTCTCTTCTTTGGTGCTGCATTGGCATGTATGGAAACAAAAATAGACCCTTTACGATTATAAACATAGTCTGTACGTTGCTTCAAATTCATAAACTTATCTCTATCTCTTGTAAGCAATACTCTATAACCCATCTTTTGTAAAATATTTTTTAACTTCAAAGTCATGCTTAAAGTCAAATCTTTCTCTCGTACCTTTTTAGATGATGCCCCCACATCTCGTCCACCATGCCCAGCATCCAGTACTATCGTTCGGTACTTACGATTAGGATTAAAACCATAGGACTGTAGTACTTTCTTTTTAACTATTTTCTTTTGGGCTACTGTTTGCTTTAAAGTGGGAGTAGTAGAAAATGGTAAAAAAAGTGCTAGCTTACGCCCAGTAATTTTATAATTTCCTTTCATTGAAACTTTTGCCTCTATGACAATCCGTAAAGTCTGTTTGTTGTATTGGGCTATTCTAAAAGCTTGAATTCCCTTAGCTTTATATTGAGAGATACTTTGTGTCTTTGGTAAAGCAGCCCCATCAATGTCATAAACATGCTTCACAATACCCTTACCTTTAATGGTAAAGTGTTTAACTAAACCAACAGGATACTTAAATAACAAGTTTAATTGATGATTTGAAAGAGAAGTATGACGTAAATAGTTATCTGTTTTAGCCATAAGTTCAAAACCAGTCACGAGCAATAAAATATACATTAGAAATATTTTTTTAAAAATGACCAAATCCTTTAATTGTTGGGGTATCTTAACATAAAAAAATAGTTTAAACTATAAAAGCACTCCATATCTTCTACTTTATTTTCAAGATAACAGAATCTGTTTCTTAGAACCCTATATTCATATAACTTATCAATATATTAAGAAAATATATTAAAATTTTTATATAAAATGTAATAATTTACTGAAAGGATACTATTATGTCCATAATACCTAAAAAGATTTTTAATTTAAGTCATAAAACTGACTATATTACTGTCTCACAACTGGCAAAATTCTTTTCTATTGAAGCACGACAACTCAATCAAATATTAACAAACATGAAATGGATTGAGAAAGAACATTACATTTGGTGGGTAGCAACAGACTTAGGAAAAGAAAATGGTGCCATAGAACATACCGATGAAAAAAACAGAGTTTGTTATGTTAACTGGAATAAAAGTATCATGCAAAATGAGAAACTTATTGCAACCATTAGAAATACTGTCAAATCCTATATAGAAAATAACTTATATGAAGAGTTTATAAAAGAGCAATTTACTTCTCAAGGTTATACTGTGTGGCATCACTCAAAAGACAAAACACAACAAGACAAAAACAAAAACATCACCCTAGTAGCTAAAAAGAACAAAAAAATCCTACTCATTCATTGTCGTGACAACCAACTAGACATTTCAGTTGATGAACTAAAAGTTTTTCAACAACAACGAGATGACTTTAAAAAAGACAATCCTGTCTTTGAAACTTATGATTTAAGCTTGCATTATACTATGTCAGGTTTTTTCCTAACAGAAGATGCTTATGAGTATGTTGAAGAAAATCGTGGAGACATCACTTATGAAGTTGTTAAAGGTAACTCAGACAACAACTGGATGGACTCACTTCTACTAAAAGAAGAGATGCTTTAGTTATAAAAACTAAGAAGCAATCTGAGAATAAATGAAACAATATGCTAAAATACTACAAAAAAACGAGTAAAATATAAACAAATGAAATATAAGACAGATTTAATAGATAAAGAGTGGGAAATAATCAAAGATTTTT
>CACVAR010000003.1 GCA_902727905.1 uncultured Sulfurovum sp.
TCATTTATGAAAGTCCTAAACTTGCTTTTTATTTTCTTATTATTATGCCTTTAGCACTCTATCCTCTAAGTATTTTGGCAAAAAAAATGAAACGTTATTCTAAACTTTCTCAAGAGAGTACTTCAGATATGACATCACGTTTAGGTGAGATTTTCTCAAACATTGAAGTCATAAAATCTAACTCAAGCCAGAAACTTGAAAGTAAAAAATTTGCTGATGAAAATCATAATGTCTTTAAGTACCTACTCAAACAAGTAAAAGTTGCTGCCCTAACCTCTCCTGTCATGGAGATACTGGGTTCAGTTGCCATTGGTGTGGTTATATTTATTGGGGGTACTGAAGTTATTGAAGGTCGTATGACTGTTGGTGCATTCTTTGCCTTTTCAGCTGCACTCTTTATGCTTTATACACCCATAAAGCGTATTTCCAATCTCTATAATCAAGCACAAGATGCAGTTGTTGCGAACGAACGTATGTTTGAACTTCTCAATACCCAACCAACTATTCAATCTGGTCAAACTGAACTAAACGAGAGAATTAAACACTTATCTGTTATGCATACCTCACTAAACTATGATGATAAATCAGCCTTAAAAAATATCTCTGTTGGTGTAGACAGAGGTGAAAGCATTGCCCTAGTAGGTGACTCTGGTGCTGGAAAATCTTCGCTTGTCAATCTCTTGGTTCGATTCTATGACCCAAGCGAAGGGGAAATTATTATCAATGAGCAATACAATACAAAAGAGTTAACCCTAGACTCACTCCATAGAAAAGTAGCCTATGTAACCCAACGCATTTATATTTTTAACGATACCATCGCTCAAAATGTTGCTTACGGTCAAGAGTTTTCAAGTGAAAGAGTAAAAGAAGCATTAAAAAAAGCACATGCTTTAGAATTCATTGAAGCGCTAGACAATGGCATAGATACAATGTTAACAGAAAATGGAAATAACCTCTCAGGTGGACAAAGACAAAGAATAGCACTGGCACGTGCCTTATATAAAGAACCTGATGTACTGATACTTGATGAAGCGACTTCTGCTTTAGACAACAAAAGTGAAGCCCTAATTCAAAAAGCACTGGAAGCATTAAAAGATGAAATGATAACCATTACCGTAGCACATCGTTTAAGTACCATAGAAAACTCTGATGCAATTTTAGTCTTTAAAGAGGGGGAGATTGTTTGTAGAGGTCAACATGAAGACCTTATAAATGAATGTGAAGAGTATCAAAAATTAGCGAAGGTTTTAGTTTAAACCTTCTACATTTACTAATCTTTAACTCTTGTAATATACGTAAACCAACCAAGTACAATAGCACCCATTAACCACATACCAGCTAACATTGCTATTCCTAATCCAGCACCAAAAGTTACTAAAGCACTTGACTCATCTGTACTTGTTTGACTCATGTATACTAATGCCAACATAAATAGATTAAACAAAATGAACATCCACTTAAACATTGACCCGATAAAACTTCTTTCTTTTTCCATTACTTATCCTTATTATAAATATAAGTGTATTATATCAAAAAGTAATAGATATAGCTATAATGCTAGAACTGTACGTTTATTGCACTTCTCTAGTTCAACCTTAAGTCGTTTTACCTCTTTTTTTAAAAAAGCATTCTCTTCTTCTAAGCTCATTTGTGAAGAAGTACTTTCTTCAATTTTTTTAGAAACACTTTTCTCTTGTTCCTCTTCTATAAGAACATACTGTACTTCTTTTCCATTCTCTTCAACAGTAACACTTTTAACTTCTTTGCCACGAACCATCTTCATAACATTAAAATAACTCAATTTATGAAGCTTCGCATATTCTCTTAATGTAACTTGCTTCATTGTATTTTCCTATTGAACAGGCAGTTTTTCTGATTTCCAGGCATTGATACCCCCACTTAAATTTAGTGGAACAAAACCATTCTTTTCTAAAATACGTGAAGCATACACTGAACGACTTCCACTACGACAATAAACCAAAACTTTTTTAGACTTATTTAACATGTCCAAGTTCCGATTTAGTTCATCCACAGGAATGAGTTTAGCCCCAGCAATTATTCCATCTGTTTTAAACTCTTCAGGTGTACGAACATCTAAAACAGTTAAATTACTCTCATCGTCATTTTCAATCATTTCGTAAGCAGTTTTTGCTGAAA
>CACVAR010000004.1 GCA_902727905.1 uncultured Sulfurovum sp.
GGTCTTGCTTTTTCTTATCATCTTTATTTTTGTCGTCTTTTTTATCTTTATCTTCGTTCTTCTTATCTTGCTCTTTTTTCTGCTCTTCTTCTTTCTTCTTTTTCTTAGCAAGTTCTAAATTATGTTTAGTATCTTCATCATCTCGTACCTCTAAAGCTTTCTCATAAGCTTCTATGGCTTTGTCTAACTCTTGCTTTTTGAAATGAGCATTTCCTATATTATGCTGACGTTGGGCTTCATCTACCCCTTTAGCTTTTTTATAAGAGCTTAACGCTTCATCATATCGTCCAGCCTTATACTCTGCATTGGCTTTGTCATAAGCAACTGTTGAATCACTATTCTTTAACGACCCAAAAAGCTTAGCACTTTTATTGAAATCACCTTCTACATAAGCACTATTTGCTTTTTCAATGGTTTGAAAATCAAACATATCGGCAAAGAGTAAAGGGCTTAACAAGCCATATAAAATTATTTTAAATCTCATAAAATTCCTTTCGCTAAATAAAGTTCTATACATGCCACTAAATTAAAAAACACATGCATCATAATAGGCACAAAAAGTGAGTTCGTTCTAATTCGAGCATAACCCAAAACTAAACCTATCATAAAAATAAGTACCAAGTATCCCCACTCATATTGAGCATGGATAACAGCCCATACCAAAGAGGTTAAAAAAATAGCGCCATATGCACCCAAAGAACTATTAGCAAGACCCTTAAGTAAAAAGCCTCGAAAAATCACCTCTTCCAGCACAGGAGCAAAAAATGCTACCCCTAAAACCAAAAGCCATTTTGAAAGCTCACTGGGGTACTCAATGTTTAACATCGAATCAGGTATCTGCTGTAAACCCATAAGCCACATAAAAAATGCTTGAAAAAGTAATAGTAAAATGGCTATAAGTAACCAAAATCCTAAGACTTTAGGGGTCACAACATTTAAGGAAAAATAATCTCTTAAATCAGAACCTTTTTTTAACTTCGCTATCCACAGTACCAAAGGTACAAGTAGTAATGTCGAACCAATCGCCATAAACCCTAACAAGAAAGCGTCATTCTCCATCAAGCCCATGTAGCGTCTTAACACATTTAAGTCCACATCAGGTTCAACTGCCAAAGCGTAAATAAACAAAGGAATAATCTGTGAAATGGCTAAAAGTAATCCAATAGCAACACTCCAAGCCAGTGTTCCTTTTAGTTCCCATGTGATGGATGTGTTATTCATTGTTAACCTTTATAAACAAATATTGATGATTTATATTATTTTTCAAGCGTCTTCTTTCCCCTATTTCCCAAATACACTCATAAACCCATCAGACCCAACACACTCTATCCCTTTAGCCACAAAACGCTTATCATTCGTGACAATCAAGTCACAACCCATTTGTTTTGCTAAAACATACTGTATGGTATCCTCCATGTCCGTATAGTCACCATCTTCTCTCATCAATTCAATAGCTAAAGTCAATTCATCTTTAGCAAAAGGAATAATCTCAACCGTATCTTTTAAAACTTCTAAAGCATCCAATGCTTTAATTTTCGTCGTATATTTTGAAGTAATGTAATAAATATTTGTTGCGATATCACAACTTGTATAGACCATCATGTCATTTTGCAAAGCGTACATCAATGCCTCTTTACTTGGCTGATGAGTAGCTCGTTTATCATCAAAAATATCGTTAAAGATATTCGCATCAAAAAATATTTTCTTAATGTCCATCTTGACTCTTTATCCACTGCATATCAACATGTTCAGGAATTAAGCCTGAAAACATTCCTGACATCTTTTCTAATGAATCTAACTTCTTTTGTTTCTTAACTGCTTTCATTCTCTCTTCAATTAATTCTTGAATCACTTGACTCTGTTTTTTATTAAGTAAACGTGAAAGTTCTTCTAAATCATAAACGATAGATTCTGGCATTGTAAAGTTTTTTCTTACTGTCATTTTTTAATCCTTTTCACTACTTCACATAAAGTAAGTATTTTACTATACTTATTATATCATAAATACTAATGCGTATCTTAAGCTACTTAAAATACACCCTTAGCATAAAACAAACCCATAATTGCCAAGAAATTCATCAACGCATGCATTATCATTGGAATATAGAGTGAATTACTAAGCACACGAGCATAACCAAATGCAAGACCAATAACA
>CACVAR010000005.1 GCA_902727905.1 uncultured Sulfurovum sp.
CGGCTTTCAAATTTGGAATGTTTAAAACAAGAAATCAAAAGATTCAAACAGCCATTGTTTATGCTTCTATTCCACTATTACTACTATTTATTGCACCCAATACAGATTTAGTACAAACAGCAATTTTTTCACAAGAAGCTTGGCTGAATTTTAAAGACATTATCATCCCTCATGATGGGCGTTGGTTTTTTCATTAGAAAAGAACTATTAATAGTTCTTTTTAAACAGTTTCATCATAAGCAATAATTGTATATTCATTGTCAATTTGTACGGTATAGAACGTTAACCCAGCTGTTGATGCTTGCTCTTGTCTTTTTGTTAGTATTTCTGCTTTAACTCTTGAAAGTGATTTTTCTTTTATACTATTATAGATGGCTATATTTTTACATATAGCTATTATGAAATAGTTATCATTATTTTCTACTTCAAACTTTTTAACCACTTCAAAGCTTCTGTTTTCTTCCTTGAGGTGTAGAAAGACTTCTTCCAAAATATCACTTTCATCTTTTAATAAAATTAGTGAAACATTTTCATCTTCACCAAATATTTGAAAGCCATTTTTAGGCTCTTCCCAATTATTAAAGTTAAAATCCATACTTTTAGAGATGATTTGACTCTCGTAAGTATCAGTATTTAATTTCTCTGTTGGTATATTCACAAGTTTGTTTTTTTTCATAGTTTTATCCCCTTTTATTTTGATTGATTGTTAAATGGATTGTCATTAGGACTTTTTGGGTTTCTCTTTAGTGTTTCTACTTCAGCATTTTTGACTTTGTCTTGAAATTTTTTCAGTAATTTTCTGTATTCTTTTGGATTCTCAATTAGGTCTTGTATACTCCCTAAAGGTATTAAGCTACCTTGTTTCGTCACTAAGTATTCAAGTGAATGATAACCAAGTACTAGAGGTTTTTCAAATGTTTCCTTCATGCTTACACCTCTTTGAGATCTACCTACCACTTTTATTGATCCTCCGGGTAAGAGATAGCCACCATATTTATCTTCCATTACAGTACGTTCTATATTTCTTTTTTGAATACCTAACTCTGCACGCTTTTTGGATTTTTTAATTCTTTCTAACTGTTCTTCAAGTAGCGTTAATGATGTATTATCTTCAATTTTTATATCATTTTTTTGTTTTTCAAGAGCAATATCTTTATTGAGTTCAGATATTAACTCTTCATATTTTTTAGACAATGTTTCTTTATTGTTCAGAGAGTCTATTGGAATACTAGATACATTTTTGATTTTACTACCGGATTGTATATTTGTCCCACCCATTTTTTCAAAACTAAGTGAAACTGTTGCTCCTTTGATGGTAAAAATACGGGTAATTAATCTTAAGATGAGAGGTTTTTCATCTCCTCTTAATTGGGCTTTAGTCTTTAATTGCTTTTTATGCAGTACTTTCCAGTTCTCTATTTGTTTTTCCATTTTAGAATTTGATAATCCTAAAGTTTCAGCACCAGTGAAGACAACAGAGCCAACAGCTCTTTGTACTCCTGATGCAGAGATTGCTACTGGTACTGAACTTAGGGGTATAGCTAGTCCCAAGGAACCTCGTTTATCTATCTCAAATGTATAACTAGGAAAAGCAGCCTTTGGAAGTCTAGATAAAGAAACGGGATCAGTTTTTCGGTATGGATTTGAGTAGAAGTCATCAAAGACTTTTTTAGGAATTTGAATACGATCATAGAGGTTACTTAAGGGTAGAAAACCTTTCTCATTCCATGTTTTTATTTCGGAGTCAAGAGACTGTTCAACTAAATAGATATCTCCTGGTCGAATGTCTTCTTCAAGAGGATACACAGGCATGACTTGACTGGCTCTGACGGTCATACTCCAGCTTTTGGCAACTTTTTCTAAAGATTTCTGAGTAGACACTTTTTGACCACATCCAGATAGTCCGAATAGAATCAATGAACAAAATATAAAACACTTAGCTAACATCTTTTTTCCTTTTTTCTATTATATATTTAAAGTATAGAATTAATAGTCTTAATAGCTATTAAAATTATTGAATAAGTTAATAAACATCTTGCAAAACTAAAAAGATGCTAAAATTTTAGGATGAGAAAAGTAGATAAATTTGAAAAAGTAAGCGAAGAGAATTTCAAAAGATTAGTAGGGGTAAAGAGATCAACCTTTGAAATC
>CACVAR010000006.1 GCA_902727905.1 uncultured Sulfurovum sp.
ATCACGTCCAAGTTATTTAGATGAAATTGCTGGAAAAGACATTGACTCTTATGAAACAGTAGATAACCAAACAGCGTTTGAGAAACTTATAGCTTCGATGGAAGTTGTTGATAAAGCATGGATTTATGATCAATATGATTCTATGGTACAAACCAACACAACAAAAGCTCCAGGAAGTTTAGATGCTTCTTGTATTCGTATTAAAGAGACAGGTAAGGCTTTAGCTATGTCTGCTGACTGTAATCCTCGCTACTGTTATGTTGACCCAGAAAAAGGTGGTGCTTTAGCTGTTATGGAATCTGGACGTAATGTTGCCATGTCTGGAGCTAGACCTCTTTCTATTACTGACTGTCTAAACTTTGGTAATCCAGAAAACCCAGAAGTTATGTGGCAGTTTGCGCAAGCTTGTGAAGGTATTAAAGAAGCATGTTTGGAACTTAACACACCTGTTGTTTCTGGAAATGTTTCGCTTTATAATGAAACCAATGGTACTTCTGTTTTCCCTACTCCTGCTATAGCTATGGTTGGACTTAATGAAGATGAGCGAAAAGTACTTCCATCATGTTTCCAAGAAGACGAAAACCACTTGGTACTTATAGGAGATACAGGAACACAATTTGGTGCTTCACTTTATATTAAAGAGCTATTTGGTGAAACAGCAGGAACACTGGCTGACATTGACTACAAAAAAGAGTTAGCACTATGGAAACTTGTCATTGATGCGAACGATGAATGTCTTTTAACCTCAGCTAAAGATTTAAGTTCTGGTGGAATTGCTATAGCATTAGCAAAAATGGCTGCTGTATCTGGTAGAGGTGTAGTTGCTGGAATCAGACTTGAAGACAAAAGAAGTCTATTCGACGAATCTCAATCTAGAGCTATCTTAGAAATAAGTTCAAAAGAAAACCTTGACAAAGTGCTTGAAATGGCAAAAGAATTAGGACTTAGTACGGATATTATTGGTAAAGTTGGGGGAGACACACTTAAAATAAATGATATTGAAATGAATGTAGAAAAACTACAAGAAATCTACTTCTCTAGCTTTAAAAATGTTGTTGAGCAAGACATCTAAAGGTTACTAAACCTTTAGATTCTTAAGCCTTAAACACATTGAAATGTGTCTTCTGTTGAATCGTAAAGGGGCTTTTTATTTTTTTCACAAAAAAACTCAGAATTGGGCAGTCCAGATTTTTCCAAAATAATATCTTCAATCCTATCTGACTCTCCAGTAACCAATAATTCATTTTCATTCACGTTATCATCAGAGTAGATAACTTCTAAATCATTCATAACATATGATGAATGTGGAAATACAGTAATGGTTTCGCCATCTAAAACAATGGTTATACTTTTATCAATAAAATTATTTTGTGTATTAGTATTCACTTCTTCAATATATCTTGGCTGCTCAAGAACAACTAAATTTTCTTCACTTTTTTCAAAACCTTTGGAAGGCTTTAGTTTGTCCAAGTTAACAAAACAAACACCTCCAACACATTTTGCTGTTCCAGCTCCTAAAAGAGTACTGGTTAACAATACAGCAACTGTACCTAATTTAAAAAAATTGTTATTTAACATTCTTATCCTTCTATAAAGTCATTATTTTATTTTCCTAGTTACTATTATGTCAAAAAAGTGATGAGAATACACACAAAATAGTGCTTTTTTATCAAAAAATTCAAAAAATAGAGAAAAACTAAAATAAAATAAAACATCAAAGATGATTATAGTATGAATTACTGTGGAATTCCAAACAGTTTCCAGTCGCTGATTTCATCAACATTTGGGAAGCCATCCAAGATTTCTTGTGGCTGAAAGTTTGGTTTGTAGGCAAATGCTTTACAACCATCTACCCAATAGCCAAGGTATATCCATGGTAAATCTAAAACTTTTGCCAACTCAATTTGATATAAAAGAGAATAGGTTCCAAGAGATAAATTAAGATAGTCAGGGTCATAATAAAAATAAATAGAAGAGATGCCATCATCTAAAATATCTATTAAGTCAACCCCAATTAAATTGCCATCTTTAATATAAAGAACCTCTTTACCAAAGTCATGTGCACCTTCAACAAAGTTTTCTTTATATTCTCTGGGTGAAATATTACGATGAGACCAACCATCATTCTTATGTTTATATGCATGATACTTATTATAAAGATTAATATGTGCTTGAGACAAAGTAGGTTTTTGAATAATAATTTCAGTCTCTTTGTTACGTTTTATTGCTTTCTTTTGAGATTTTCTGGCTTTAAAATTCTCAACATCAATACGTAAAGATTTACACTCATTACAACCCTCACAAATTGGATGAAAATAATAATATCCAAAACGGCGCCAACCACGGTTAATAAGCGCAGTGTTGTATTCTTGTGTAACATTCTCAATATGCTTATAGCTCATACGAACGCTTCTGCCTTCTAAATAAGCACAATCATAATCTAGCATAGAAAAATCTGTTGATTTGGGAGGTGTACCTGTAAACGTGTTATTATTCATAATAATAATTTTATCTAAAAATTGTCAATTTATAGTAAAATTCAACTTGATTTTTATTTGGAGACTTATCTTTGTATCTATATCAACCCAGTTCAGGCTATGCTTATAATAGTGACTCTATCTTTTTATATGACTTTATATCAAAATTTAAACCAAAAGGTTCATTACTTGATGTTGGTTGTGGTGTTGGTATTATCTCCTTACTACTAAGCCGAGACTTTAATATACAGACTACTATTGTTGATAAGCAAGAAATCATGCTCCAATATGCTAAACATAACTACGCGCTTAATCAACTAGAGGTAAAGGCAACACGTCAAGACTTCACAATGTTCTCAGAAAAAGAGAAGTTTGACTATGTTGTCTCTAACCCTCCTTTTTATGATCAAAATGTTACTCAAAGTGAAAATGAGCATCTTAACATTGCACGATATGCTCAGCACCTTCCCATAGAGACATTTATTGCTAAAGTAAAAAAAGTTTTAAAACCACGAGGTCGTTTTATATTTTGCTATGATGCTAAACAAGTTGATAAACTACTGCATAGTCTTATAACAAATAAACTAAACCCAGAACAAATACGTTTTGTACATTCAAAAATAGATCGTGATTCAAAGCTTGTTATGATTGCAGCCCGAATGAATTCAAAGTCTATGATGAAAGTTTTACCTCCACTTGTTGTTTTTAATGAACAAAGTAACTATAATAACGAAGCTAAAAAAGCTTTTGAAAAAGCTGGAACTAACAGCATTAAAGGAGACTATTAAATGGATAATCAGATTTTATCTGAAGTAGGCTATGACTTTAAATTTACACCCTCAGCATGTGATGCTTGTGGTGGTGCTTGTTGTACTGGTAGCAGTGGTTATATTTGGGCAAAATATCCTGAAATAGAAGCAATGGCAAAATTCCTAGAACTAAGTGTTGAAGAATTTGCTACAATGTACTTAAAGAAAATTAAGCATCGATACTCTATAATAGAAAAAAAAATGGATGATGAAAACTTTGCATGTGTCTTTTTTGATGAAAAATTAAAACAGTGTAGCATCTATTCTGTACGACCACGACAATGTAGAACTTTTCCTTTTTGGGAAATATTTAAAAATAATAGTGAAGAGGTGGAGCAAGAGTGTCCAGGAATCATAAAGTAATGCATAAAACTATAATTATACTATTTACCCTTTTAGCCTTTTATCTTATAGGTTGTAGTACTTATACTATACCAAGCGAAAGTAAAGTCATCATTCCTAAAGAAGAGTTAAATGACTATAATCCAAAAAGTTTTTCCAAAAATACTAAAGAAGAGTCAAAAAGAAAACTTGCGAATGAAGACCAACTCATTATTCAAGCAATTTTCTTAGAAGAAGAAGGTGCTTACCAACAAAGTAATGAATTCTATGCCTTACTCTATGAAACAACAGGGAAAGAGGAGTATCTTTTAAAAGAATTAAATACTGCTCATCAGGCAGGTATTGTTTCTAAAAACCTTGATAACTTAAAGATTTATACACAAAAAAACCCTAAAAATTTACAAGCACAACGTTTACTACTCTCTTTTTATTTAAAAAACAAAGAGTATGAGAAAGCAAAAAATGTTGGAAGTAACTTAACTAAGATGTCTGACCATGCTGTTGATTATGAACTTACGGCAAATCCATATATTTTTACAGGTGACTATGAAACTTCGTTAAAATACCTAAAAGAAGCCTATAAAAAAACCCTCAATGAAAATATATTACTAAAAATTGTAACCATTCAAATCAATTACCTTCAAGAAATTGACAATGCTGTTGGAATGTTAGAGCAGCATAGAAAAGAACAAACATGTTCAGAAAAAATTTGTTTACAACTTGCTGGTATTTATGCTAATCAGAATAAGCCCTCTAAACTTATTCCTATTTACAAAAATCTTTATGATAAAACTAAAAAAGAGATTTATTTAGAAAAAGTTATAGAAAGTTATCTTTTAAATCAAGACCTTGATAATGCTATTACTTATTTAGAAATAAGTAAAGGTAATTCCATTCTACTCTACTCTTTATACATGGAACAAAAATCTTATCTAAAAGCTAATAAACTAACAAAAATGCTATTGGCAAAAACAAAAGATCCAAAATGGTATGCTGAGTCTGCTATTTCTCTTTATGAGTCCTTAGCAAATAAAGATGATAAAACCGAACTCAAAAAAGTGATTAATCAATTCGAAAAAGCCTTAGAACTTGGTGAAAAAAGCCCTGTCTATTTAAACTACTATGGATATACACTTATAGACAAAGACATAGACATAGAAAAAGGTTTAAAAATCATCGAAAAAGCCTTAGCAGAAGAACCTGAAAACACTTATTTTTTAGACTCTCTTGCATGGGGAAACTACAAATTAAATAACTGTGAGAAAGCCTATCCAATTATGAAAAAAGTTGTTGAAGTTGAAGGCTTAAATGAAGAAGAGATTATTGAGCATTGGAATGCAATACATAACAAATGTAAATCAGAATAAAAAAGAAAGAAGAAGACATTGGCAAAAATTTTAGACGACATCATAAAAAAAACAAAAGCAGATTTAGAAAAGAGAAAAGTTGACTATCCACTAGAGTGGCTAGGTCGCTCTTTAGCTCTTAACCCTTTCGCTCCTAAGGATGTTTTTACAGCACTTAAGTCTACAGAGGAAAATCCTTACAGAATCATTGCAGAAGTAAAAAAAGCCAGTCCGAGTAAAGGAATTATTCGAGAAGACTTTAACCCTATGGAAATTGGTCAAGCCTATGAAAAAGGTGGAGCCGATTCACTTTCTATTTTAACCGAACCTCACTTTTTTAAAGGTGACAAAGAGTACTTAGGTATGGTTCGTCGTTATACCTCTATACCTCTTTTACGTAAAGATTTTATTGTCGATGAGTACCAATTGGTTGAAGCCCTAGCCTATGGTGCTGACTATGTTTTACTAATTGCTACAGCCTTAAGTCGTAAAGAGTTAAAAAACTTACTAAACTATACCCGTCACTTAGGCATGCAAGCCCTAGTAGAAATTCATGATAAAACAGACCTTACTAAAGCCATTTTTGCTGGCGCTGATATTATTGGTATTAATCACCGTAATCTGGAAACCTTTGAAATGGACATGAGTTTAAGTGAAAAGCTAATCCCACTTATTCCTAACAACAAAATTATTGTTGCAGAGAGTGGGATTACCGATCATCAAACAGTACAGGAACTCTCTAAAGTTGGGGCTGATGCTTTCTTAGTAGGTGAACACTTTATGCGTCAAGACGATATTACACAGGCAGTTAAAAACTTAAAGTACGGACAATAAAATATGCAAAACATTGTCATTACAGGTTGTTCAACAGGTATTGGCTTAGCCACGGCTCAATACTTAAAAGAACAAGGGTATAAAGTTTACCCAACAGTTAAAAATGAAAAAGATTTAGCTCTCCTACATGCTATGGGTTTTGAGAATGTAATGAAACTAGATGTACGAGAGAGTAACGAAATATCTGAAGTTATCAATGCTGTAATAAATGAAGATGGAAAAATAGATACGTGGTTTAACAATGCAGGTTTTGGACAGGCAGGTGCTTTAGAAGACATAGAAACAAACATTTTAAGAGAACAGTTTGAGACCAATGTATTTGGACTACATGAATGCACAAAACAAATTATTCCTGTTATGAGAAAACAAGGTTATGGAAAAATTATTCAGCACTCTTCTGTTTTAGGTTTAGCCTCTTTACTTGGTCGAGGTTCTTATAATGCAAGTAAATATGCCATAGAAGGATTAACTGATACATTAAGACTCGAACTGGATGGAACAAATATCTACCCCATTCTTCTAAATACTGGACCCATTACAAGTTCTTTTAGAAAAAATGCTATGAAAAAACTAGAAGAAAATGTAGATACCAAGAACTCTGTTTTTTCAGATTATTATGAAAAAGCATTAAACGCTGACAAGTCTAAAGTTCCATTTAATGAAGAAGCCATTTCTGTAGCAAAATATGTACACAAAATCATCTTATCTAAAAAGCCAAAACCAAGATACTACATTACTAAAGCTACTTACTTACTAGGCTATGCTAAACGTATTTTGAGTACTTCCCTGTTAGATAAGCTCTTGAAAAAAATTGGCTAACCCCATCAACTTGCTTTAAGTAAAGGTAGCTATCTTAGCAAAGATACAAAACCTTTATAATATATAAAACTTAGGATACAACTTGAATTTATTTAAAAATATTAAAGAAGACTTCTGTAATGTAGGTCGTAATGATCCTGCACTACATTCTAAATTTGAACTTTTCTTTAACTATCCCGGTCTTTGGGCTCTTTTTTACCATCGTATAGCACACTCACTTTACAAAAGGGGTCTACGTTTTATTCCACGTTTTATTTCTGGGTTTAACCGTTTAGTAACCACTGTTGACATTCATCCTGCTGCACAAATTGGGGAGCGTGTTTTTATTGACCATGGTACTGGTGTGGTTATAGGTGAAACAGCCATTATTGGTAATGATGTGGTTATTTATCAACAAGTAACACTTGGTGGTGTAAGTACCTCTCATGGAAAACGCCACCCAACTGTGGGCAATCGTGTTGTCATTGGAGCAGGAGCAAAAATCTTAGGAAATATTACTTTGGGAGATGATGCTAAAGTTGGGGCAAACTCTGTTGTGGTTAAAAATGTACCTTGTTGTGCTACAGCTGTTGGTGTTCCAGCTCGTATACTTAACTGTAATACAAATAATGAAGAACTACGACACGATGTTTTACCTGATGTTAACAAAGAAATTTTTCACTATCTAATTAAGCGTATTGCTGTTTTAGAAGAGACAATTAAAACAGGTGATGCTGACCTTATGGAAAAAGAAGATCATGAGCTAGAAGAGATTTATGCTACTTTCATTAAGTCTATGTAATAAACTATAATCCTTAATTAGTTTTTTTGTATAATTCGGAAATTATCCAAATAAGGACTAACACTATGCTGTCAAAACGTATTCAAACATTATCTCCTTCTTTAACCATTGCCATAGCAACACTTGCTAGAGAACTCAAAGCAGAAGGTAAAGATGTTATTTCTTTCTCGGCTGGTGAACCAGACTTTGACACACCTGTAGCCGTCAAAAATGCTGCTAAAGCAGCTCTGGATGCTGGACATACAAAATATACAGCCGTTCCAGGAACACCTGAACTCTTACAAGCCGTAGCAGACAAGCTTAAAAGAGAAAATGGTTTAACTTATACCACAAACCAAATTCAAACAAATAATGGGGCGAAACACTCACTTTTTAATCTCTTTCAAGCACTTGTAGATGATGGAGATGAAGTAATCATCCCTGCCCCTTACTGGGTAACTTATCCTGAACTGGTTAAATATGCAGGTGGTGTTTCTGTTGTTATAGAGACCAATGACAGTACAGGGTTTAAAATTACAGCTGAACAACTTAAAGCTGCTATTACGCCTAAAACAAAAATGCTTATTTTGACTTCACCTTCAAACCCTACAGGTGCTGTATACTCAGAAGAAGAACTCAAAAGTTTAGCTGAAGTTCTAAAAGGAACTAACGTACTTGTTGCTTCTGATGAAATGTATGAAAAACTGATATTTGGTGACACTAAATTTGTAGCAGCAGCTAGTATTTCAGATGACATGTTTCAACGTACCATTACTATTAATGGACTCAGTAAATCAGCAGCCATGACAGGTTGGCGTTTTGGGTATATGGCTTCTGCCAATACCGAACTAATCGCAGTTATGAATAAACTACAGTCTCAAAGTACTTCAAATATTAACTCTATTACACAAGATGCAGCCATTGTTGGACTTGATGGAACAATTGATGCAGAAGTTGAAGAGATGAGAGTTGCCTTTGAAGCACGTTGTCAAGAAGCTACCGACCTCTTCAATGCTGTAGATGGTCTATCTGTGGTTAAACCAAATGGTGCTTTTTACCTCTTTGTAAACATTAAAGAAGTTTCAAATGATTCTATGCAATTTTGTAAAGATTTACTAGAAGACCAAGGTGTTGCTGTTGTACCAGGCGTAGGTTTTGGTTCAGAAGGATACTTTAGATTCTCTTATGCTACTGACATCGAAACAATTAAGGCAGGTATTAAACGTATTGAAGCCTTTGTAAAAAAACAAAAATAACATCTTTATAAGTGGGTTTTACCCACTTTATTCCATAAACTACAAATACGCAATCGGATCTTCAACACCAGCTATATCAAATCCATTTAAACGTAAACGACAAGAGTCGCAGACTCCACAAGCTTTATCCTCATTTTTATAACATGACCATGTATCCTTAAGGGGAACATTTAGAGCTATGGACTTAGTAACTATTTCAGATTTTTGCATGTGTACCAATGGCATTTTAATGTCCAGTTTAGTTTCCTCTTTTGTTCCTAAATTAATAGACTTTTCCATTGATGTAATGTATTCATCTCGACAATCTGGGTAACCAGAGCTATCTTCTTCTACCACACCAATAAACAGTGCTTCTGCTCCATGTTTCTCAGCAATAGCTGTAGCAATAGAGATAAAAATACCATTTCTAAAAGGGACATAAGTTATGGGTACTCCCTCCTCTACTCCTGTTGTTGGAATCTCCAAAGCGTTATCAGTTAAAGCCGAAGCACCAATCTGCTTAAAAAAATCCAAGTCAATCTCGTAACTTTCAATGGCTCCCAAATTTTTAGAGATTTTCCTAAAACAATCCAACTCTTTAACTTCTGTTCTTTGACCATAGTTAAAATGTAATGCAATAAGCTCGTAGCCCTCATTTTTAGCTATTGTTGCGCCTAAAGCACTGTCCATTCCACCAGATATTATGCATACTGCTTTTTTACTCAAAATTCATCCATTTTTACAAGTATTTTACCTATTTTTCGGTAAACTCCAAGCCATGTTAAACATTGAAAACCTCACAGATTTTGTTCCAAATATTAAAATGTTAGAAAGTATTGGAAATAGTGTCACATCAAGGGAGATTGATTTGACTCTATGTTACAATGATACTATACAACAGTATAATAAGGAGTACCGTCAACAAAACAAGGCTACTGACGTTTTAAGCTTTCCCATTATAAATGACATAATTACAGATAACAATTTTATCCCTTTAGGCTCTATTGTAATTTCTATTGATTTTGTTTTTAATAAAGCACAAGAATATAAACATAGTACCGAGTCAGAGATGGCATTACTTTTTATTCATGGTCTACTGCATCTTTTGGGGTATGATCATGAAAGTGACAACGGAGAAATGAGAGAAAAAGAAGCGTTAATAATCCAAAACTTTAACCTTCCCAGTAGTTTAATAGTAAGAACAGAGGAGAACTAATGGATTTTGTCATATTCATATTAGCCATGGGTGGACTAATATTTGGAGCTGACTTCATTGTCAACCAGAGTGAGCGTATTGCTTTACGCTTTAACATTTCAGAGTTTATCATAGGATCTACACTAATAGCCTTGGGTACATCTTTACCCGAAATGGCTGCGAGTATGGCTGCGAGTTTTAATGATAAGCCAGAAATAGCCATTGCTAACGCAGTGGGTTCAAATATTATGAATATTACGCTTGTTTTGGCTGTGATTTTCATTTTATCGAAGAAAACACATTGGGAAGAAACCATTACACGTGATTTTTTTGCAAAAGATAGTATTTGGGCATTAATGCCAATTTTAATTTTTTTACTGATGGGAATTGATGGTGAAATTGGCAAATTTGATGCAGCCCTACTTTTTATTCTTATGTTTTCCTATCTCTTATTTTTATTTCAAGATGCAAGAAACGATGAAGTTGAGGAAGTAGACCAAGAATTAAGAAAAAACTTTTCATGGATAACATCACTTTCTCTACTTTTTGTAGGTTTTGCAATGGTTGTGATTGGTGCAAGTTTCGCTATTGACTCTGCTTCAAACATTGCAAAAAGTCTTGGTGTAAGTGAATGGATGATTGGTGTTTTAGTACTTGCATTTGGTACTTCACTGCCTGAACTTATTGTTTCTATTACTGCTGTAATCAAAGGAAAAGTAGGTATGGCAATAGGAAATATCATAGGTTCCAACTTAGCCAATACCACCATGGTTATAGGGGCAGCTGCAATGGTTAATAACCTAGACATTAGCTTACACGCTTACCACTATGATTTAGCCATAATGACAGCTGCAACCATCATGCTTATTTACATAACTGCAAACAAGCTTTACTCTAAACCAGCTGGAATTTCATTACTCATTGTACTTTCTCTTTTCTTATATGAGAAAGTTTACCCTGTCATACCAATAGTACCTGCTAGTTAAATCTCAAACATGAAAAACTACGACTGCATCATTATTGGTGCAGGAGCAGCTGGTATGATGGCTGCCATTACAGCAGGCAAAAAAGACCTTACTGTTCTTGTCCTCGAAAAACTTCCTAA
>CACVAR010000007.1 GCA_902727905.1 uncultured Sulfurovum sp.
AATGTATATATTTAAAATTTTTTGGGATTATATCTAATTGTTGCATAGAAGTAGTTTTGTACAACAAAGTGTAATTGATTTAATGACTTGAATTCAATAAAATATGACCTTTTTCTAAAAAATCTTTTAAATCCAGGTGACAGTTCTTTTTTCCATGACCTTTAAAAAAGATTTTTAAAAAATTAAAGACTTTTTTCTCTTGACAACACTCTTCAATGTTAAAATCCTTTGTTTTGATTTTTTGTAAGGTGATATTTAAAATCTCTTCTATGATTTGTTGTTGAGAGAAGTATTTGTAAAAATCACCTACAGAACGTAAACGGCTAAAGAATCGACTCTTTTCTTGGCGTAAAGTGTTCTTAGCGTTATTGTATGTTAGCTCGAATATAGTAATACAACTTTGGCTATTTGTTTCGCTATAAGTATAGGGTGTTGTTTTTTGTAAATAAGTTTCAATATTTTCTTGGGGGTTTTCTATATTCACAAAATCATCTATATATAAAAAAAGTTCATTAAGGTTAGCTTGAATTTGTACTCTAATCATTGCCAAAAAAGAGTAGGATATATCTATTTTTTCAACAGCCTTTTTTACTTGTGTTATGTTAAGTTGAGTTGAAGAATTTAAATAGCTAAGTAAAGCTATGAATTGAAGAGTACTTCTTTCATCTATATTGGTTGCAGAATTGATAGCTGTTAAGCTGTTCAAAAAGGTATAAATAAACTTTTGAGCATCATTTTGTTGGAAAAAAACCTCTATTTCATGTTCTTTTTGCCCTTCATCAAACTCAAGTGTTTTTTTTTCTAGCTCATTTTTTTCTTTCAGAGCTTCCCTCCCAGCACTTTTTAAGACTTGGGCATTGGTATTAATATTATTGTTGATGTCATAAAACATGCAAGATTTTGTTTCTATATTTAAAGTATCAAAATCTTTAGAGAAGAGTAGAACTAAAGCAAAACGTAATTGACTGGTTCCTCGTTTCTCTGTCATGTTGTCATAGATTTTTATGAACATATTGCTAATTAAGTCACGTTTTAGTTTAGATTGTTCGTCATATTGTATAGAGGAGATAATAGATGGAAACTTACGTGCTGAGTAGAGAAAAACATCAAGGTTTCTCTGTTGAACATTAGGGTTTCTAAAGGCAGACCTTAGTGTTTCAAGTGCTAACTCCCCTTTTTCATCAATCTGTTTAACTGTAGTGTTAACTTCATACAGTGCCATATTTTTGAATACTTTGGGTTCTTCTATATCATACAGTGCATAGCTTTCAAAATCATCTTTCTCTTCCATACCAAAGAGTAAAAAATCTTTTTCATATTGTTGAGTTATCTCTTTATAGTCAAAGTTTAATTTTCTTTTTTTTAGAGGGAGTTTCTCTCCTTGCATGTAAGCTTCAAAATTATTGCTAAAAAAGTTATAGATAAATTGTTGCTCTTGCTCTGTAGTTTTTACTTCAATTTTAAAAACACGTAAAGAGTCATCATCATGAAGTATCACAAATACAAGAGGAGTCTGTCTATTACTTTTTATTTCCAAGTAAACATCTCTTCTTGGTGCTTGTATTGGTTCATCATCTGACTTAAACTCATCACGTTGTTGAGAACTTAACAGTTGCAGTTGTTGAGAGAGTAGTAAAAGTTTAAGTTCCTCTAGTGATTTTTCTTCTTCTATGACAAAATTTGAATTTATCTCAAAGTTAATAATAGCATGGTATATGCTTTTTAGGTTTGAAATTAATGAAGCGTCAATGGTTGTTATCTCTTTATTAATTATCAACGATAGATTTTCTAAAAGAGAGCTAACTTTAGGTGCAGTAGTAAAAGTTACGATAAAAGGCAATATTTTTTTGTCTATAAGGTTTCGCAACATTAAATCGTCGCGAATAGATCCTGTAGAGATAATAATATCTTCTTCTTGCACACTTTTAATGTTTGAAGCACTTAAGAGTTTAACTTCTACAGAAGCATCAATTTTTAGATGTCGAGAGCTGGTATAAATGGTCAAAGTATCCCCTTTTTTAGATAAATTTCAAAAAATTCTTAATTTTTTACTTAAAACTGTCACAAGTTAGTTTTTACCCATCTATTTAGTTCTGTATTTCGAATACAAAACTATTTTAGAAAGGATTTCCCATGATTTTAGGTCCTGTAGACGAAGGTTAATTATATCCCCATAAACCTAAATAACATCCACTCCATATTATCTGCTTCTATGGCTTTTATAGCACTTCGCTGAAATGCTTTTGAGAAAGAGTCATTTTTATTTAAATTGGTATAGAAACTATTTAAGAATGCTTTTGTACTACTACTATCAACAACGTCAAATGTACTAATAATATTACTGGCACCAGCTATCATAAAAGCTCTTTCAAAAGCTAAGAGTTCATCAGCTCCTTCTACTTTAGCTAGGTTACTTTCACAAGCTGAAAGTATTACTAAGTTTGCGTTTAGTTTAAGTCCATGAATTTCCATAAGAGAGAGTTTACTCTCTTTAAAAAGTAAAGTTGAGTCTAAAGGGTTGTCAAGTTGAGCTTTTCCATGAACGGAAAGATGTAAGATGTTGAAATCTTTTTCATGTACTAGCTCTTTAAATCCTTTACTGCTTATCTTATCTTGAGATTT
Source organism: uncultured Sulfurovum sp. (assembly GCA_902727905.1). Classification (GTDB taxonomy): domain Bacteria; phylum Campylobacterota; class Campylobacteria; order Campylobacterales; family Sulfurovaceae; genus UBA1140. The sequence goes on from CACVAR010000007.1 coordinate 2,623, forward strand.
TCCATCGATTATCTTTTTACAGGCAACAATCTCTTCAGAACAAAAATTGTCATTTGCTTTGTCATGAGAAACATAGAGGTTATGTAGAGTTAAAACTTCTTTCTTTAATGCATGCTTTTTAGCATTAGCCCATAAGGAGAGAGAAGAGATATAGATAACTTCATAATTATCTATAAGATAATGCGCTTCATCTACTTTTATGGCATGAAGAGGAAGCATGTTTAGGTCTCCGAAAGGGGAGAAGTATATCTTTTTCATCCCCTTTGGAACAGCTTTGTTAATGGGTTCATTTAAATATTCAAGGGCAGATTCTATTATTTGGTAACGGTAATTACGAATAAAAGCTGTATGATTTATTTTTGGGTTTATAATTTTGTTTTTATTATCGAACTCAAAAATAAGTTCTAAGGTTTTCTTAGGAAGTCTCCCATATTTACTATTGAAACTTTTTATTTTAGCAGTTTTATCTTTTTCATCGTTCAAGTAAAAAAATGCTTCGAACTCTTTTATGAGTAAAATAAAGTTGGAGAAGTTAGGAGTATCTTTTAGCTTTTGATGTTGTATCTCTATTTTTAGGTCTTTATGGGTTTTATAAATGCTAATGACTTGAAGCTCTCCTCGGTCATAGTTATAAAGAGGGTAAAGTATAACAGCATCTTCTTCTAAATGGGTAACAACTTCTTCATAAAGGCTTTCTTCATCTAAGGTTTGAATCTTAAGCAGTTTAGCTATCTCTTTACTATAAGTATGAAAATCATTGTAAAGGTTCTCTTTTTGAGCTACATTAGCCTCTAATTTTTTCTCTACTTTTAAAAAGTCATCTTGGGGAATGTTTTTAAATCCTTTTAAGTTCTCATAAGTGGTTTTAGTTTCTTTATAGGTTATTTTTATGGTTCTAATGTCATTTTGAACTTCAAGTAGCTTTTCTTGAAGTATTAGTAACTTTTCTTGCTGTTGCATGTCAAGTGGATATAACTGATTTTTATCTAAAGCAGAATGCATAAGCATTTTCAAGGTTTTTGCTTTGGTGGTCTCTAGGGCTTTGAGTATGGCTAACACATCTTTATGCTCTGAAAGATAATAACCATGAAGCAAGTTTGAGAGAGGAGAGGTCATGTTATGGGTTAAGGTTTGGGTATCCTTTTCATGATTGACATCGGTAAAATAGTAGTCAAAAAGTGTTAAAAGTTTTGTGTTAAGTTTTTGATTATCTTCTAGTTGTTTAGATGAGGTTTCAATGTCAATTATTTCACGGAGTGCTAAAGATTTATTGATAAGTGTTTCCATATCATTTTGATCACTTTTGAGTGCCATATCATAGTCTTGAAGTGATTGTTTCAGAAAGTTTAAGGCTTCATCTATCTGATTCACCTCTATGAGTAACTTAGCCAATAACAGTTTGGAGACAGCAGCATTCATGAGTGTCATAAGGTCGTTGTTATAGATGTTTAAAAATGCATCATAACTTTTTACTTCATCATAATAGATGGCTAAAGCTTCTCTGTTTCTCCCTTGCTCTTTATAAACGTCAGCTATATCTGAAGAGACTGTTAAAAGGTTGTTTTTGGCTGAGAAATGGTTAGGGTAGACGGCTAAAACTTTTTGGTAGTCTGCTGTAGCTTGTTCTAGTAGTTTTAGCAGTTCATCTTGTTTTATAGAATGTTTGTTTGTATGTGACCAAGTAGAGAGTAAATCTGCTCGGTTAATAACCATGTCAGTAAATGTAGGACTAAGGTTTATGCCATATTCATAATCTTTCATGGCTTCTTCAAACCAAATATCTCCCTCTTTCTTTTTGTTAGCATAAATACATGAAGTAACAATATTAGCTTTGGCAATGGCACGATGGTTAATGGTAAAAAGGTCATTGGGTTTTAGTTCTAGTGCTTGGTCAAAGATACTAATGGCTTCTTTATACTTTTCAATTCCTTGGGTAGTTTTATGTTCTATGTCAGCTATTTCTGCTTCTATGGTTAAGGCTAATGCTCTTTGGTTTATATAGTCAATGTTCATACTGTTAAAGCTCATGGCTTTATCTGCATCAATAATAATGGTTTCTAATAATGCCTTAGCTTTCTCTAAACAATTAGTTTCCATATAAAAGCGACTTAAATCAATCTGAGCAATTGCCTTATGGTAAATAACTTCTTCAACAATTAAAGCATCATAGTTGCTATTTTCTTTTGTGGCACTTTCATTGAGAACAACATCATAATACTCAATGGCTTTTTCAAGAAGCTTGGGAACATTACTTTTTTTGTCAATGCTTATGTAAATATTGGCAATGTTATTGAGGTTCACAGCAATATAATCCATGGTTTCATAGTCCATTGGAGAAATCTCTAAATATGTTTCATAAGCTTTAAGTGCTTTTTTAAAATAGTCTAAGGCAATATATATCTCTCCAAATTCACGATAAATCCGACCAATATGTGAAGTAACATTCGCAGAACTTATGATGACTCCTTCATCTTTAGGGTCTATTTCTAAGAGCGTTGTAAAAGATTTATTAGCCGTTTCAAGTAACTTAAGTGCCTCTTCACTTTTGTCATAATTTAAAGAGTAGTTATCTGCTAGTGTAATTTCTGCTAAGCTTTTGTTTTTTAGGTAGTCATAATTTTCAGGGTTACTGTTATGAGCTAGAGTAAAGGAGTTTATGGCTTTTTTTAGGTATTGGGTTGCTTGTTCTAAATTTTCTTCTTTAAGGTCAGAAACCTCAGCCTTAACCATAAATATTTCACCTTGAACTGCAAAAATATCATCGTTATTATTATAACTATTGTCTAACTCTTTCATTAGTTTATGACGACTTATTATTTTGTTATATGAAGTGATTGCGTCATCATACTCTTGAAGAGACTTATATAAAAGAGCCATGTCTGTTAATTTCATGATTTGATTTTCATGATGTAGTATGGTCTCTTTATCTGTAGCTGTATGCTCTAAAAACATGTCTAGGTTCAGAATAGATTTCTGGAAATAAGATATGGCTTTTTCTATCTCATTTATTTCCATATAAACACCTGCCAAAGTGTCTTGTAAGACAGAGATTAAATGAACTTCATTCAGTTTGTTTTGTGGTTTTCGAATATCCTCAGTAGCTTCAGTTAAGAGTTCAATGGCTTCTTCATATCGTTTATTTTTTCTATACTCTAAAGCCAAATCATGTTTGTCTAAACAGTCGTCAATTAGTGTGTTCTCTTGACTTCTTGACATTGTTTCCCTTCTTTTTTAAGAAGATGATAGGGAAAAAATGTTGATAGTTAGAAGGAAAAATTAAAATTTATTTTTGAAATTTCAGGGCATAACATTAAATAATTATTAGTGTTTTAGTTTAGTACTTAAATAACGTTTACAATTATCTTACAACTACTTCACAATTAGAAGTTTTAGTTTATTGATATTTTTTGGTTTATACTTAAAGGAGAAAATTATTTTTATTTTTTTAGATATGTGTAGTTATATTGTAGTGTATTTTTGGTTAATTACTGAAGAGATAGAGGTTTAAAAAAGGAGAAAAAATGCTTAGTTTAAAACAGAAATTTTTGGTTGTGGGGGTTACTTGTGTGATACCTACTTATGTAATAGGAGGTTGTATTGGACAGCTGAATAATGGTCAACTTAATGCAACATGTCAAGGAAAAACTGAGCAACTTCAAATTAGCTCCATAAGCTATGAACTTTTAAAGAAAAACTCAGCTTTACGAAATAGTGTCCTAGATAATGCTGATAGTTTAGAGGAACTAAGAACAAATGTATCTTCAATATTAACACAAGTTACTATAAGTACTCAACGAACTCTTCAAGAACTTAAAAGTATAGAACAATCAATAAGAACAAATACTAGATTATTAAATAACCAAAATCATTCAAGAGAAGAACGCCAAAGACTTAGAAGTAGCATTAGTAGACTTAAAAAAGAAAAGTTTGATATTTCGGAACGAAATAGTCAACAACTGTACCAACTATATCAAACTCATAAAAAAGAAACATCTTCTTTAGAGTCACAGTTACGTAGTAATATTCATTCTAAGTATCAAGTGAAACAAAAACTTTCTATAGCAAACAATAAAAATAAACATCTTGAATCTTTTATTTATAGTGCTGCTGATACATTTTCAGGTAGTTTAGCCTCTAGCTTTACTAGCTATAGTGAATGTATCAAAAAAAGTGATTTCTTATCAACTTATACTTTTTCTGAAATTCATAATAATAGAAATGAAAGTTCATCTAACAATAGTTTTAGTAGTACAAATATATCTTCAATAAGCACACTACCTGGACTTTCAAGTTCAGGAATTTCAAGCTCATCATTAGGATCATGTGCCAATGAGTTTCGAAGCTTACGAAAAAGATTTACACTTTATGAAGTAGCCTTAAATCTTTTTATGAGTTCAGATGTACGAAAAAGAGGTGTTGTAGCAGACTTTTTTAAAGTTTATAAAGGAATTACTCCTTCTCAAAACACTATTACTAGATTTATTCAAGCTTTTAATCGTTTTCCAAAAAATGGTTTACTAGGATTAATTAGAAACATTGATGCAGAAATGCAAAATTATTAAGGATTAGACATGAAACTATTATTACCTCTATTAACAATTGTATTATTAAGTACAGGATGCAGTATAAAAAAAGCTACTACATTTCAAGTACAAAAAGTAAAGGAAAGTAAATGAAAAATTTAATCTTATATATTTTTTTATTTTCAAGCCTTTTATTTTCTAACGAAACTTGTGAAGAACGATTAACAGGAGAAAATGGAATAAATAAGCAATTTATGAAAACAATTACTATGCTTAAAATAGATGATGTTGAAAATACAGATCATTATATTTCAGCCAGTTCAAATATGTCTAGTACAGGTTTAGAGTTTCTAAACTTTAACACAAAAGATTGTACAGCACCACAAAAAAGAAAGCTTAAATTTTATCAAGCAATTGTTGAATTATTTGGATTAAATAAAGGAAACTTTATTATTCCTGAAAAAATTGCCAATAACAACCATAATGAAAAAGATGATTTATTTGAAAGTTTAGATTATACACCTGTTTCTACACCTGTAATTCATGAAAACCATAAATATACCAAGGAACATATTCAAAATATTTTAGCATATCAAAAAATTGATATTCAAGATGTAGATATTAATTCTTTACAAGAAAAAATTTTAGATATATCTGAAAACTTTGTAGCAAATGAAACTATAGGAAGTGTTGAAAAGAAGCTTTCAATAATGTTAGGAAACAATATTAAAGAATATAAAGCAAGTAATAGCTTAGCTGACTCTTTTTTTGCTATTGCTGAAAATAAATTACTCTATAATAACCCTTCATGGTTAGCCATGAACTTTTATGATACTATTGATACAAAAAGCATTGATGACTTTACCTCTATTCCAATAGTAAGAAGTGACTTAATTACAAGTGATATGGATAGTAATAAAAGTTATGTATACTATATGCCTAAAAATAATGATAAAAATGAATCTTCTAAATATCATTACTTTTTAGCTAAAGATGGTAACATTAATCCAGCGAGTGAGATGGAAGCAACCCTTCACTATTTTTTTGATGAAGAGGATAGTAGCATACGAAAAGAGAGAATTTGCCAATATCACAATAGATATATATTACTAAAACAGCTTTTTACAAAATTTAAAGTGAACAAGTTCCCAAAAGATTTTAACTGTGACTTAAAGAAAGAGGATGTTTCTGACTATAAATATAATTTTGTGTATGTTACAAGTGGAGAGGAAAATTCTGAAACTTATGGGCATACTATGTTACATGTCTACAGAGGAGAACGTCTACAAGAAGAAAAAGTAGAAAATACACAAGATGATTTAGGAGCTAGTGTTTTTAAATCAACAATAAATAAGATAAAGACTACATCTTCTAAAAAACAAAAAAATATAGAAGACTTAAACAATTCAAAAATGGTTTCAGACGATATGTATATCAATTTTGGAGTACCAGATGAAGAAAGTAGTGGTTTTGTCAATAAATTAAAAGCTTTTTTTGGAGGTCTTTATGGCATCTTTACATTTCATGAAGAATCAACTTTTTTACCAAGAAACTATAATAATCGAATGATTATAAAAGTACCTATTACTTCTTTAGATAAAGATCTAGACAAAAAATTATTGTTAGAAGCACATCTCAGACATATTCAAAAACACATTCAAGGACAAAACAGTTCAAATGATATTTTATTTAAATTCCCGTACAAATTTGTTTCTAAAAACTGTGCTTATATAATGAGTGATTTAATTGAAGTTCCTTTACCTCATTTACGAGAAAAATTTAATAAGGAAAAGTATTTTAGTTTTGCTCCAAAAGATATGTTTAAATTACTAGAAGGAGAAATCAATGTTAATCAACATCAAACAAGTAACCCTTAAACACTATATATTTATAGTGTTACTAAGTAGTTTATTTATAGGGTGTACTAATAAGATCTTATATCATCCACCTAAAAATAATATACCGTTAACCCAACAGTACCATTATGATGAAAGAAATATTTCAACAGTAGATAAAGAACTTTTATCGGCTGTTGAATACTATACACCTGAAGAAAAGAGTCAGGGAGTCCTCCTCTTTCTTCATGGAAATGCTGATAATATCTATTCTGCTCAAAATACAGGTCTTCTTTTTTTAGAAGGAGGGTATAATGTACTATTAGTAGATTATAGAGGCTATGGAAAATCTACAGGTAAGCCATCTCCTAAAGGATTAAATTTAGATATACAGGCAATGATTCAATACTTAAACAAGGAGTATGACAATATTTATATTTATGCTCAAAGTATAGGAGGTACATCTTTCCTTGGTGCTTTGGATGAAATAGATAAATCAAAAATTCGAGCCATAACTACTGAAGGATCATTTTTCTCATATAAACAACTTGCAGATAAAATGGGAATTCATATACCTTTTACTAATTATAAAGAGTTAATGTCTTATGCTCCTATATCTACGAAAGAAACAAGCATTCCTTTATTGATTATTCACAGTACAGAAGATGAAATAATTCCTTATAGTCAAGGGTTAGCACTAAGCCAACACTTTAAAAAAGCTAAACATCTACCTACCACAGGTAAACACTTAGGCTATCTCTCTTCTAGTTTTAAATTAAAACAAGTATTTAGATTTTTTAATGACAATAAGAATTATAAATATATTACTCCAATAGAAAACAATATTTCTAATGAGAATAATGTTTCAATAAGTGTACAGTGAAGTATAGAATATGAAAACTGAATTATTGGTACCAATTATAGGTGGTGTTTTTTTACTTGTCTCAACTATCGTTACTATTGTTTTTACTAACTCTAGTAATAAGGAATCAAGTAAAGTTCAATTTAGTTCTACTACATATGATAATAGTACTCATATCGATGAAGTAGAGAATCTTACTATTAATCAATAGAAAAAAGGAAAAAAATGTTATACATAAAAAAAGCTGTAATACTAGCAGCTTTATTATCAATTCTCCCAATTTATTTACTATGGGGAGAACATCAAATTAAAACATCAAACTCAAAATATCAAGCAAATAAAAAGCGTACGATAATTAATAATAATGTGCTTGATGGTAATGATAAAATAGATGTTGTAGCTAAGGATGTAAAAAAGTTATTAAAAACTCAATCTAAAAATGGTGATAAAATAGTTAATGTTAAAAAGGTTAAAAATATGACTGTTAATCAATATGATGAGAGTATACATAAGACTTATCAATCAATAAATTATTTTGGAAATAAGACACAATGTTCTACTAATTGTGGTGTTGCATTGAAAGGATGGAATAATGCAAAAAAATATTGTATTGCAAGGAAAGGACAACTTCCTAGTAAAAAAGATATAAGTAATAACTCAAGATATAATAAGAAAGAGTGTTTAAGTTGTACATATTGGACAAGGACTGAAGCAATGCGTTTTAATAAAATTAAAAAGAAAAATGTTTCCTATGACCCTAAAGAGGTTCTTGTTTATATTCCATCACAAGAAGAGTTTTTACAATATGATACAACTTTAACTTATGTTGCAACTTGTGTATCAAATTAATAGAGAGTAATACTATTATTCTGACCATAACAATACAACTATTTTGGTACGTGTTACACTCATGTTTAACAGACCCATTACTACAACAGCTTATGATGTTAGGAAAAATATTGGATTGGGTTATAAAGGAGATGAGATAAGTCGAAGGTTCCCTAAACTTTGGTCATCTGTTGAACATTGGCGAGTTGACGAAGGATGGTTTGAGTA
>CACVAR010000008.1 GCA_902727905.1 uncultured Sulfurovum sp.
ATTGCTTTAGCAAAAATAGCAAAAAAGAAATCAAAAGAGTTGGATGAAGAAGTTATTGCTATTTTATTTCGAGACTCAGATGGTACAAGTAGTACTATAAGAGGTTTATGGGAAGATAAGATTCAATCTATTGAAACAGGTTTTAAAATAGAGAAGTTTGATAGAGGTGTTGCTATGCTTCCGAATCCAAAGTCAGAAGCTTGGTTGATTTGTGCTTTGAAAGATAAAGCTTATGAGAATTGTCAAAAATTAGAAAAGAGGTCAGGAAATGATAAATCACCTGATAACTTGAAAGATGAATTAGAAAGTTTTGGGATTGAACTAGAACATATTAATGAGATGATACAAGATGGATGCATAGATATTGAGAAAATAGATATGCCAAGTTTTGACTATTTTACTAAACAATTGAAAGCGTTACTCTAATATGAAAACCTTACCCCCAGAATGGCAAAAACAGAGAGCTGTCCTCATGGCTTTCCCCCACAAAAACTCTGATTGGGCTAATGATTTAAATTCTGCTTTAGTCCCCTTTATTCGTACAGCACAAGCCATAGCCTATAAAACACCCGTTTACATTATTTGTGATAATAAAGAAGCAATAAGCTCTTTGTTTTGTTCTCCACGTAATTTGACATTTATAGAAATACCTACTAATGATACATGGATACGAGACTTTGGGTACATTTCCATAGTAGAAGATGGAGAGGTTAAACTACTTGATTTTAGATTTGATGCTTGGGGTGGGAAGTTTGATGCTGAGTTAGATAATGAAGTCAATAAAGTACTGCATAAAAAAGGTTATATGGGTATTACACCTTTAGAGAGTATTGACTTTGTGTTTGAAGGTGGTTCGATTGAGTCTGATGGTGAGGGTACAATTTTGACGACCACGGCTTGTTTATGTAATTCTAATCGTAATGGTGGATTGAGTAAAGATGAGGTTGAAAAGAAACTCGAAGCATACTTAGGAGCTAAAAGAGTTTTATGGCTTGACCATGGATATTTGGTTGGAGACGATACAGATTCGCATATAGATACATTGGCTCGTTTTGTTACTGTTGATACCATTATGTACGTTCAGTGTTTGGATGAGTTAGATGAGCATTATGAGGCTTTGAAGAAAATGGAAGAGCAGTTGAAAGAGTTTAGGGATAGTGAAGGAAAACCTTATACTTTAGTCCCATTACCTCTACCATCTGCGAAGTATGATGAGAAAAAAAATCGCTTACCTGCTAACTATGTGAATTTTTTAATCACTAATGGAGCTATTGTTTACCCTACTTATTCTGTAGACGAAGACAAGACTGTTCATGAAATATTGAAAGGTTTTTTTAGAGATACAGAGATAATTCCTGTAGAGTGTTCAAGGTTGTTAGAAGAGGGTGGGTCATTACATTGTTCTACAATGCAAATTCCATTTTAAAGCTTTGCTAATATTATTCTATAACACCCTAAGCATGAAAGTTATGCGTTAATTTTCATACAAGTTAATTTGTTTTTAATTCCACTTTAAATTAGGGTGCTAAAGAATAATATCTGCATCAATTAACCTCTCTTACTTCCAAAGTTTTGTCCCCAGTAAATTTGATAGTTACTCTCTTCTTTAATAACTATGGCAACACCTACTTCAGTATAGGTACTTTTCATAATGTTGACACAATGCCCAGGACTTGCCATCCATGCTTTCATAACTTCATCTAAAGAACGTTGCCCCCCAGCGATATTCTCACCAACAGAGAAGTAATTTGTGTAGCCATTAGCAACGATTCTTTCGTAAAATTTACTTGGTGTACCATTTCCTGTAAGATCGTATTGAGTACCTGAACCATCATGAGAAAATGTGTTACTGTAGGCTAAGTCAGTAACATGTTCTAGAGCAGCAGCATAAAGGTCAGGATTCCATGTTAGTGCTGGAACAGCAGGAAAAGTTCCTTTATCACCACAGGTTCTACTTTGTGAACGCTCTTTATTAATGGCATCTAAAAGCTCTTGTTGATTGGTACTTAATATACTTAATGTTTCCTGCTCTTCAGAAGTTAAATCTGAAAAAGAACTAACTGTACCATTAACAATGCTATTAACTGATGAACCTCCACCACCACAACCATTTAGAATCAAAATAGTGATAACAAGTAAATAATATTTATTTTTTAAATTATAATTAAGCATATTAGCTCCTTTTCCTATTTTTGAAGTATAACAATATAAAACTTAAAATAATATTTAACATAAAAAATTAATTTTAATTATTTTTTGTTTTTTATCTTATTTTTTATTTAAAATTGTTATTAAATAAAAATTATTAATATAAATGCCTATATGTTCTATATTATCAATTTATTTTGATTTATGGTAAAATAGTTTGAAAAAGCAGATAGATGAAAGTAGCATTAATACAAAATAAGCATTTTGGTAACAAAAAAAAGTCTGTGAAAAACACAGTTTGTGATATAAGAACAGCTTCTGTACAAGGAGCAGAATTAATAATACTCCAAGAGTTACATCAAAGTGAATATTTTTGTCAAAGTGAAGATCCAAAATTCTTTCTTTATGCTGAGAGTTGGGAAGAAGATATACGTTATTGGTCAAAAATTGCCAAGGAAAACTCGGTAGTCTTAGTTACCTCTTTATTTGAAAAACGTACAGCTGGTTTGTATCATAATACGGCTGTAGTTTTTGAAAAAGATGGAACTGTTGCTGGGAAATATCGAAAAATGCATATTCCCGATGATCCTGGCTTTTATGAAAAGTTTTATTTTACGCCAGGTGATTTAGGTTTTGAGCCTATTCAGACATCTTTAGGTAAGTTAGGGGTGCTAATTTGTTGGGATCAGTGGTATCCTGAGGCTGCAAGACTCATGACACTTAAAGGTGCTGACATGCTTATTTATCCAACTGCTATTGGTTGGTTTGATGAAGATTCTAAAAAAGAGAAAAAGAGGCAGTTAGAATCATGGATAACCATTCAACGTTCTCATGCCATTGCAAATGGACTACCTGTACTCTCCTGTAATCGGGTAGGTTTTGAAAAAGATGCTTCTGCTGTTATGGATGGTATACATTTTTGGGGTAATTCATTTGTCTGTGATTCACAAGGTGAAATGCTTGCCCAAGCAGGTGAAGAAAAGAGCATCCTTTATGCTGAAATAGATAAACAGAGAGTTAAAGAAGTTAGGGATATGTGGCCATTTTTAAGAGATCGGCGTATTGATGCTTATGCTGATTTAGAAAAACGCTATTGTGATTAAGATTAATTTAGAAACTTAACAAGACTATTAGTTTATTTCTCCTATACTTTAAATTATTATAATTTATTAGGAGAAAAAATGATATCTAAAAAACTATGGGTTGGAGTAGCACTTTCTGCCTTACTTTTAACGGCATGTACAAAACAGACCACAGGTGAAGTTGAATACCCTGAAGATGTTACCAAACCAAAACTTTCACAATATGAACTTAATGTAATAGCCGAAAAAATTTATCAGAATGAAACTTCTGGTGATCCTAAGCATCTAATGTTTTGGTCAAAAAATGAAACTTTTCCTTCTGTAGGTATTGGTCACTTTATCTGGTATCCACAAGGGCAGCCAAAAATATTTGATGAGACTTTTCCTGCGATGATTGATTATTATGTTGCTAATAAGGTGCAGATTCCATCTTGGTTACACCATGCTAGAAAAACGGGTGCTCCATGGAAAGACAGAGCTACCTTTGAACGTTCTCGTGGCGATAAAGAGTTCCAACAGTTAAAGACATTACTTTTAAATACAAAAGCGTTACAAACACAGTTTTTCTTTGACCGACTACATGCTTCGATTCCTGAAATTGTGAAACATGTTGCACCACAGTATAGAAAACATATTGTAAGTAATTATAATGCTTTAGCAGCCTCTAAAGGTGGTTGGTATCCGTTAATTGATTATATTAATTTCAAGGGTAAAGGAATTAAGCCTACAGAGCGTTATAATAATCAAGGTTGGGGTTTATTGCAAGTACTGCAAAATATGAAACCTGTAAATGCTGGACCTTTTGCGCTTATGGAGTTTTCAAGATCAGCAAAAGAGATTTTAGAGCGAAGAGTTCGTAACTCACCTCCTGCTAAAAATGAATATAAATGGATGGAAGGATGGTCTAAGCGTACAAATGGGTATGCTACGCCAATTCTATAAGTATATATAACTTAGATATTGTGTGGGTATGATACCCACACAACTACTACTTCAATCGTAACTCAAAAACATTATGTAAATTTTTGTGATAATAGTTTAAGGTATAATTTAAACGATCAGCAATGTTATGGACAATATAAAGTCCAAGACCAAATCCAGCATTTCTTTTTTCTTCTTGGGTAAAAGGTTCAAGATAGTAATTTAGAGGATGTTCCAAGCTCTTACCTTTTGAAATAACTTTAATACTTTTTGGGTTTGTTACAATCGAGACTTGATCATTCTCTGAATATTTAAGTCCATTATCCAGTAAATTTTTAATGGCAAGGGTTAAAAGTTTTGCATCAGTTTTTAAAAGTTCATGTTCGGTGCTAATCGTAAGCTTACTTCTGTCACATAGGAGTAGTACAATGGCTTCTTCAATAATATCATCAACTAAAAACTCTGCGATATGAGGTTGGAATCCTTGTGTTGTTAGTCGTTCAACATGCGCAAGTTCACCAATAAGTTCATTCATGCGTTCAAAAGCACGGATGAGCATCTCTTTTGAAGAGCCATCTTCAACCATTTCAATGGCAATTCGACCTCTAGTAATAGGTGTCTTTAACTCATGCATCATATTTCTCATAAAAAGATTTTTAGATTCTAATAGACTACGGATATGATGTAAGGCATCATCAAAACTTTGGGCAATTTTTCCTATTTCATCATTGGAGCGTTGATTAATTTTTACATGCATATTTCCATGGGCAAACTCTTCAATTTGCTGATGAAGCTTCTTAAGTGGGGAAAGCTTTTTCATAATGGCGATGTACAACAGTAAAAAAAGTATGGTAATTAAGAGCGCTACGAGTATGGTAAAAGTAATACGCATGGTGGTAGACTTTTTATCTTGTAACATTAAGTTATATCCAAAGCGTTCTAGGTAAATATATTTGTTGGTTTCAATGGTAAAGATTTGCATTTTCCCATAAACAGATTCACTTTCAAAAACAATTTTTCCATTACTTAAAAGTAAGAGTTTACTTTCATCAACAGAGACTGGACGTATCTCAAAATCTTGATAAAACTTTTTTTCTCGTTCTGCTGTTAGTTGAAGTTTTGCTGTTGAGAGTAGTAGGTTTGATATGAGTTTATAACGGTTAATTTGGTCTCTTTTTTGGCGCTCCTCATCCCAAGAAATAAAGAAGAATAAAGCTGTCAGTATAAGGGTAAGAACGAGGGCAAAAACGGTGTTAATGAATGCAGAAACAGATATGTTTCGCATTACATCTTCTCAGTTAGTAAATAACCAATACCTCGAACAGGCTTTATGTAAGTGTTAACAGGGTCAATAAGAGAGAGTTTATGTCTAATACGAGAGATGATTACATCAATGTTTTTTATGGAAGAGTTATCATCTATATGTTCACTATCATAAAGAAGTTGTTCACGTGAAATAGCAGAGTCAGCATGTTGTATGAGTATCGATAAGATTTCAAATTCAGCAGCTGTAAGTTCCATCATGATATTTTTAAAAATTACAGATCTTGCTTCATTATTCAGTTTAAAGAGGCTATTGTTATTATTGTTTTCATTATTTGTTTGTGTTCTACGTAAAATGGTTTTGATACGTGTTACCAGTTCACGTGGATCATAAGGTTTAGGCATATAGTCATCAGCACCTCTTTCCATGGCAATGACTTTGTCAGTTATGTCATCTCGTGCAGAAGAGACTATAATGGGAATAGGGGATGTTTTTCTAATTTTAGGAATCACTTCTAGTCCATCTATACCCGGTAAAGTTAAATCCAAAATAAGTAAGTCAAACTTCTTTTGAGTTAGATGTGAAAGCCCTATATAGGGTTCTTCTACTGAGGTTACTTGAATGTCAAATTTATTAAGGTATTCGGTGAGAATTTGGGCTATTTCATAGTCATCTTCTATCATTAGTATATTTATAATTGTCAATCCTTAAATAAAAAAGTTTATGTGGGTAATAATATCATGAGAAGTGTAAAAAAAAAGAACAAACAAAAATATTTTTAACATTGTCCACGAGGGCTATTACAAAGGAGGTTTAAATATGTTCTATCAAGGGAGTATATTTCAAAGGAGTTCAATTACATACTTAATCTCGTGAACAATGTTAAAGACATTTGTTTGTCTTGATAAAATTATAAGCTATGAGCATTAATCATCAAACAATGAATGGTTAACCAATAGTTAATAGTCTATTGAAAGCACTATTTTATGGCTTCTATCTCTTCATCATCCTCAAGTAAATGACAAAATTTCATACCATGTAAGAAGATAGCCCATGAGATATAAATCCATAAGAAAAAGAAGAGTAAGGTACTTAAACTTCCGTAGATGCTCATGTAGGTTTTGTTATGAAGAACATAGAAAACAAATCCACTTTTTGCAATGTACCAGACTAAAGAAGCTATAAATGAACTAATGCTTGCTGCTTTATTGGAAACAGAGGCATTAGCAGAAATTTTATAAGTAAGAAAGAAGATGGACCAGATAATGAAAAATGGTAAAATTTCAAGAAGATGAATACCATCTGTAAATTGATTCTTATTCAATATAACTTGAATTTGCATGGAAACATAAAAAGAGAGAACCATCATAATAGGAGTGAGTGTGACTAAAGTCCAATAGATAGTAACCGAAGACCAAAAACTTCTACGTTCAGACTCAAAAATATCATTGACTATATAGTCATAGTTTTTGAAGAACATCATAGAGGCAAAGAGAACGTAAATAACCCCAACCATTCCTAGCTTACCAGAGTTCTCTACAAAACCATTTATATGGGTTAAAATTTCTTGTGAATGGGTTGGCATGAGGTTTTCAAAAAGTAAGTTTTGAATGCCTATATAAACCTCTTCAAAAAGTGGTAAGTTTGTAAAAATAGAGAGGACAATTACTAAAAGAGGGATAATTGAAAATAAAGTATAAAAGCTTAGACTCGCAGAATAGTAGCTAAGCTTATCTTGAAAAAGAGCAGAGAGAAAGTCCCGAATAAAGATATAGTACTCTTTAATAAGTTTACGTATCTTTAGGGGTTTTCTCATACCTTATAAACCCATTTTTCCTGGATTTAAAATATTATTAGGATCAAATGCTTTTTTAATGTCTTTAAAGAGATTAATCTCTTGGTTATTAAAAGCAATACCCATAAAAGGTGCTTTAGAAGTACCAATACCATGTTCACCACTTAGTGTTCCACCCATGTCAACAACCAGTTGGAAAATCTCTTCGATACATTTGTGACCTTCATCTAACTGTGAAATGTCTATCATAACATTGACGTGAATATTCCCATCTCCAGCATGACCAAAACAAGGCACTTTAAATCCATATTTCGCACCAAGTGCGTAGATTTTTTCTAACGCTTCAGGTAACATTGAACGAGGAACAGAGATGTCTTCATTGAGTTTTTTGTTTCCATAAATGGTAATAGATTGAGAAGCATTACGTCTTGCATACCATAACTCTTTTGCTTCATCATCTGTTTCAGCAATTCTAAATTCAGTTGCCCCATTTTCTTTAAATGAACTTTCTAGCGTTTCAAGTTGGAAGGCTACTTCTTCTGGTACATTTCCATCTACATCACCAACTAAGACCCCACCAGCATCAGCAGGTAAGTCTACGCCAAGCTTTTCTATCAGAGCTTCAATAACCAATTTGTCTAAAAATTCCATAGCAACAGGATTTGCACCATCTGCTAGAGATTTAAAAACAGCATTCATCGCATTGTCAACGGAAGGGAAAATACCCATGTAGGTTTTTTTGAACTTTGGTTTTGGAATAAGTTTTAAAGTTAGTTCTGTAAGAACAGCCAATGTTCCTTCCGAAGCAATTAAAATTCCAGCTGTGTTGTATCCAGCTACATCCTTAATGGTTCTTTTTCCAGCTTGAATGACATCACCGTTGGTACGTACAGCACGAAGTGCCATTACGTAGTCTTTGGTGATTCCATATTTGGCTGCACGCATTCCACCTGCATTTTCGCTTACATTTCCACCAAGCGTAGAGTACTCTTCAGAGGCTGGATCTGGTGGATAAAAGAGTCCTAACTCTTCCACATGTTTTTGTAAGTCCATGTTAATAACACCTGGTTGAACGACAGCTACCATATTTTCCGTGTCTATTTCGAGTATCTTATTCATATGTTTTTCCATACCTAAGATAATTCCACCATTTGCAGGTAAAGCACCACCTGTAAAACCAGAACCAGCTCCACGAGGTGTAATAACGATGAGGTTGTCATTACAGTACTTTAAAATATCAGATACATCTTGCTCATGACGAGGAAAGATAACAGCATCTGGTTCATAACGGGTTCTTGTAGCGTCATAAGAGTAAGCAAGCATATGTGCTTTGTCATCATAAATGTTGTCATCACCAACAATTTTGCTAAAGGCTTTTAAATGTTTTTTATCTAGCATCTTATTTAAGTCCTGCTACTGATTGAAAGTATGGAGTGTATTGTCGGTCTGAAAAATTAAATATTGAAAGGTTCATTTGTTCAAATCGTGCATAAAATGGTGTCATAGGTGCACCTAAGTTAGCTGGAAGTGCTGCATTACCAATAACTACTTTTGAAATAGGATCTATAATAAGCAATCTATCTTGTGTTACCACAAGCACTAGCCCAATCTGATTGTTTTTTGCAAAGTCATGTAGAATATCTAAACTTAAACTTGTCTCATTCTTTTGCATAAAGTTTAGTGCAAATGCATCTGGATGAATCCATGTACGTTTAAATTTTTGAGTAATCTTTTGGTAGGCTCTTTGATTTGGTGCTATAAGTAAAGCATTGTTATAGAAGTTTCCAAAGATCACTTTATCTGCAACAGCTACAGTTGTTTGAATGGCTGGAATATTTTTGTGTATAATTGCTGTATAAGGCTCAACAGAAGCTTTACCATTTCCTAGAGAGATAGCTGTATGTGTAATAGCAGAAAGACCATTTCCATAGTTGTGAATAATAATACCACTCATACCAGCTGGAATATTAGAGCTAAGTTGAATGGTATCGTTGCTAACTTCTTTGACGGTACTACTCATACTATTTGGAAGGGAGTTTGCAAAGAGGGCGTAACTTGTAAGTAAAACAAAAAATAAGATTTTTTTCATATTTGTCCTTAAAACGTAATTAGTAGGATTATACTTATTAAAGTTTAATGATAAGCTTTAAACCCCATGAACACTTAGCATTTTTGTTTTTCCTACAAGGAGTTCTATGCTCATCTTAGCTCTTTTAAAAACTGATTCTTGACGGTACTCTATGTTGTGTTTTTCACAAATTCCTTTTACGAGTGGTTGCATTTTTTGGTATTGGCTAAGTGGTAGATTTGGGAAAAGGTGGTGTTCTATTTGGTAGTTTAGCCAACCATGTGAAAAGTCTCTAAGGTCACTACCTGTGTTGTAGTTTACTGACCCCATAATCTGACGTAGGTAGAACTCCCCTTGGCTTTGGTGAGGTTCGTCAAACATGTAAATGTCTTCAGCTGAATGATTAGGAACAATGACCACAAAGGAGTGAACATTGGTTAGATATTCTGCTATCAGTACAACGATGAGTGCATTAAAAACAGCTGTAATTCCAAAGGGGATAAACAGGGCTGGAATGACTATAAACTTGATGGCTGCATAAGGTAATATATAGTCCATCCAAAGTTCAAAACCATTTTTCTTTTTGATGTTCCACTCTAAGTGCTTGATTCCTAATTTATCTTCTTCTTTGAGCTTTTTGTTGGTTAAGATTCTAAGGGTGTTAGGTGCGTAGTAGAGAAATTTCCACATCCCCATAAAACCATAGGCAATGATATAACGTAAGAACATAGGTATATTGGATGAATGAATCCAACGTGCATTACGTTGTACACAGTCAGGGTCATCTTCTTCACCTAAATGGTAGTGGTGCATGATATTGTGTTCATATGACCAAGCTTCTGGTTTTATCCAGTCTAACCAGTCCAAGTAACGTCTACTCCCTTTTGCAAATGCTTTTCTGGTATAGCGTTCAGGTATATTAGGAACTTTGTCATAAGCACCATGTAAAATAGGATGTGTCACATTTGCCCAACGTGAAACATTCCCTGTACTAATAAGTACAGCAGCTACAATAATAAGTGACCAAAATAGAAAGCCTGTAAGCCCTAAAAAAAGCTCAGCCAAAGAGATTAGAGCTATAAGTCCATAACCTGAAAATGTTGCCAATCGTCCCCAACGTTCAAGCTTTAGTAGATGTTGAAAATCTTCTTGGGTAGGTACACCAATTTGTTTTTTAACAGCTTCTATATCTTGACAAAGTTGTTCCTTATCTATGTCAGCATATGGTGTAAATGTTAGTCGTTGATTCATTCTCTTCCCTAATCTTTATAATAATTTGGGATTATACTTAAAAAGAGCTAAACACTAAACTAACAAAAGACTATATGGTAAAAAAGATAGGTTATAATCACGTATTAATAATAAGGCTACAGCATGTCAAAACGTCCCACACTTCTCCAACACTTTCGCTCATTCGCTTACCAAAATAACATTACAGACTTTGATGTCGCATTAGAATACTTTAGCGTATTTGGTGGAACAGGATGGGATGTTGATACCTCTAAAAGTGTTGATGAACTCATAAAAGAAAAAGTACTTTCTAATTATGAAGCCCTACACAAAGGTGTTGTCAACTTTACACATGGAAATGGTTTGTATCAT
>CACVAR010000009.1 GCA_902727905.1 uncultured Sulfurovum sp.
TCAATAAAACCATTGATTTTAGAATTACATTAGAGAATAAAAAAGGAAAGATACAACCAAACTCTTATGCAACCATCAAGAGCATACAGCAACAAACAACCAATCTAGTCTTACCTACCACAGCAGTGGTAACCAAAGGGCATAAACATTTGGTCTTTGTCCCTGGTGAGTATGAGGGTGAGTACAAAAGTAAAAGCATTGAAGCCAAGAGAATCTCTTCTACAAAGTTTCAAGTTGTCTCTGGGTTAAAAGAGGGGGATGTTGTGGTTAATAATTCCTTGTTTTTGATTGACTCGGATATTGTTATTAATGGGGAGGAGTAATAAAATTTTTTAAGTTATTAATAAATTTTGTACATTATAATTAAAGTAATTTATTAGATTGGTCTTATATGTTCTTTTTTAAAAAAGATTTTTTACTCTCAGATTCTCTATATAAGAACGATACTATTGCTCAAAAAATTAGCTGGAAACCCCTAGATGATAATAAAACTCCTATACAGGGATTAAAATTAGTTCTAGTTAATACACATCGACTAGAGTTTCGTATAAGTATTTTAGATAAAGTTTTTTATATGTTTATTATTTTGGTAGGAATAGGTATTTTGGGGTATTCTATTAAGGTTTTATTCGTTTTGAAATTTGATGCTTTCTTGTTATCCTTAGTGGTAGGAGCTTCATTTTTATTTGCTGGATCACATATGTGGAAGAGACATTCAACTGTATTGGTTTTTGATGGTATAAAAAAGATCTATTTTGAGGATGATAAAAACTATGAATTTTATACAACTATTCCTTTTGATAGAATTTATGCAATTCAGTTACTTTCCTATACTCGAACAGGTACTGGTTCAGAAGATACTTCTAGTCGTTGGTGTGATTTAAATTTAGTATTAGATGATTATAGTCGTATTTATGTCTGTAGCTATAATAAACAGTATAAGAAGATTGAAAACTATGCTAATAAAATTTCGAAGTTAATCAATAAACCAGTATGGAATGCACTTTGAATTATAATGAAACCCCATTAATAATTTCAAATCGTTTAACGGTTATATTACTTGGTATAGGTTTTTGGTTACTGTATAATTTTTTTACAATATACATGGTTTTTTATACAGAGGTAATTGATTGGTCTCAAAGTGATAATTGGCTAAATATATTAAAAGAAGAGCTTTCTAAAGGTTTTAGATTAGGTACGATTTTATTAATAAGTTTAGTGGTAAACATTATGGCTATGAAGACATTTTTTAAAAGCATCACAAATATTAAACAAATTATTTTTAAAAATGAAGTAATTAGAAGTGATAAGAATTTTAATGATTTAACAGAGTTGAACTTAGAGGATATTAAGGTTATGAAAAAAAGTTTTTTTCCTCTACTTGCAACAGGAAGTAAAGAAAAGAACTGGTCTTACTTTATTTCCTTAGTAATAATCTTAATGTTTTTAATAATGAACAGTGTTATGATTTTTTTCTTAAAAGGGTTGTTTTGGATTGGTTCTATATTTTCTTTTAATGAGAAAGTATATTTTTCAAGATATTCATACATAACAATTTTTTCTAAAAAAACAAATAGAGTTATAAATATTTGTGTGATTTTTAAAAAAGATTATTTAGCATTAGAAGCATATCTTTTACAGACTTTAAATATTGATTTAGAATTTTTAGAGAAAAGTTTTATTTTTTCAAATATTAAAGGTGAAGATAATGAATAATGAACTAATAAAGAGGAACATTATAAACTTGAAGGTTTTAAGAATTATAAATAAAATTGTTCGGGAAGAGGTGGTATAGATGAAAAGTATATTGTTAATATTATTTTTAGTTGTTGGCTTATTTGGCTCAAATAGTGAAGAGATAGGAACTCCTTATGTGGAACAAGGAAATAGTATAGCACTAGGTTCTGTACTTGACCCAAATGGAAAGTATTTTTATACTTTTGTAGGAAACACTATTACTAAGTGGGAGCTAGACCCAATTAAAAAAGTTTCTGCTTTTAAGGTTGATTTACCTAAAGACAGAAGAAAGGCTTATTTGCATATCACTTCTGATTCTAAAAAAATGATTTTATGGAATTTGGCACGAATAACACTAATTGACCTTTTGACAAAAAAAGTAATAAGAACAGTGAATAGAACACGTTCGGATCATTTAGAATATTATTTTAGATGGGGAGAGATAGATGACTTGACTTTTAAAGCTATATTTTATAAAAACGACGGAACCCAAACAATCTATAAAGAATACGATACTAAGAATCTAAACGTGATAAGAAATGTAGTTTTACCAAAATTAGATTCAAATGTTGATGTTGATGATTCTGATATGCGTAATACTATTGACTCCATGCATATTCATGGTAATAATATATTTGTTTTTGCTAGAGAAAGCACTAATTCTTCATATATGGCAATTTTAGATAAAAAAACATTAGAAAAGATATCTATAGTAAAAAATAGATATATGTCGCATATGGAATACATTTCATTAGATAAAAAAAGTTTTTATTTTAAATATGCACATACAGAATTTAATTTAGACACGCTTCTAAGTAAAAAAATTACATTTAAGGAATTTAATGAGTCTATACCCTATTTTAGGGCAAATATCTCTTTATATAAAGAGCTAACACTTGTACCTAGATATTATAATTCGTTGAATAAGCATTATAATAATTTTCCAATGTTTTACAATAATGTAAAAAATAAAAAGCTAGCTACATTTTACCAATTTGAAGATGATTGGATTTTAATAGCTCCTAATGGTAATTTTGAAGCTTCTAAAAACATAAGAAAGTATTTGAAAATGAAAACTTCATCAGGTAAAGTAGTACCTATCAATAATGCTACATTTCAAAAATATAATAAAAAAATAAAATTAATAAAAGGATAATACATGGCTATAACTTATATAAATTCAAGTACAAGTAGTTTACTTAATCAAGTACGAAGTAAGGTGTCAGATTTATTTTTATTGTTAGATGCAGTAGCATATAATGTAAAGAAAAATATTACCATTGACATTAAGCGTAGCACAGGAGGAAGTACAGAGTATCTTTATGCTGATAGTTTTGAAGATGATACTCCACATCACCAGTTCGAGATAAAAATTCCAACAGTAACAGCAATAGGGAAAGGAAGAACTCCAACAGTTGATAGTCATGAAAATACTTTTTATACTTATGAAGAAGAAGTTGTTTTAGCACATGAACTTGGTCATGTTGTATTGAGTATGATAGATATATCATTAGCGAGTTAAAGGGGTCAGGTGATAGTAATCATATAAAAAGTAAAATAATGTTATAGTTTAAAGAAAGAGAGGAGGGCAATAAAATGCCCAGAAAACCACGCATAAAGATAGCAGGATATTATCATGTGATAAATAGAGGAGTAGAACAAAGAGTCATCTTTAAAGAGGAAGAAGATTATGAAAAGTTTGAAGAGTTACTTTGTACCTATGCCCCAAGTTATGGAGTCACTATTCATAACTATTGTTTGATGAGTAATCATTACCATTTACTGATAGAGATAAAAGAGGAAACACTCTCCAAATATATGAGACAAATCAACATGAACTATGCTATTTATTTTAATAAAAAGTATAAACGTTCAGGACACCTTTGGCAAGGAAGATTTAAGTCTTGGTATGTGACAGATGAGGCTTACTTATATACATTGATATTGTATATAGAACAAAATCCACTCAAAGTAAATATGGTTAAAAGTGTAGATGAGTATCCTTATTCCACAGCACACTATTTTTTAGGTGAAGAAATATTACCAGTTTGTTTAAAGCACTCATATATTGCAGAAAATCACCAAAATGATAAAGAGTCTATAAGAGCATTTTTATCTTCTCAGATAGATAGTTCGATATTGCAAGAGTTAAAAAAAGGAGCTAGTTTAGTAGAAGCACCAAATATAGACAAAAAGCCAAATGAAGAGGAGTTAAGTTTACTCTTTGAAAATATAACAAAGATTAAAGAGAGAAATAGTAGAATCGTTAAAGCGTATGAGGATGGCTATTCTCAACATATGATTGCTAAAGTCTTAGGATTGGCTCAACCTACTGTTAATGGGATTATAAAGAGGATAAAAGGTACTATTGCTATCACCTGACCCTTTATTTTCCTTATTTTTATTTCCATTTCCTAATAAAATAGGATATTTACTAGCATCAGCGATAATAATGGTAGTGAATACCGAAAGGCTATCAGGTTTGTCCAAATAAGGGGTAATACGTCTAAACCCTTCAGGCTCATTTTGTGTACAGTAAATACCTGATGAAAGGTAAAGTCCTTCTAGCTCTGTATTTAAGTGAGGGTAGATTTTGTTTTGAATTTTTAGGGTAAATTCTTCGGGTACATTACTAATGCTAAGCAGTTCGTTTTCATAGACATAGTTTCTACTATCGACTTCTACATCGTCAATAGAAATGTTTTCTAACTCTAGGTCAATGCTGTTTAGAGCTAAAATAGTGGTATCACTGTTGATTTTAGAAATGTTCATAACGCTGTTAACTGTAGTATACTCTTCAAAGAGTTCAAAAGTTAGTTCTACAGAGTTTATTTTAAAATTTGGTGCTTGATAATCTTTTAAATGAATGGCTGTAGGTTGATTTGTATTTTCGCTCATATTTTCTCGTTTGGTTTATGATTTTTTGTATGGTAGCTAAACTATATTATATAATAGATATGATTGATAATGAGAGTTTTATATTATACGAAGGATAAGAATGAAAAAAAGAACGATAAGTTTAATTTATTTGGTACTTGGAACGCTTGGAGCTATGGGGTATCTCAATATATTTGAGCATTGGTTCTATGAGTTTGTATTGTTAAGTTTAACAGGCATTATATTTTACCTAATATCTCTCTTATTTTTTATTTGGATACATCCTTTTATCTGTTTATACTACTGGAGACGTTATGTTGTTAAAAAACAGTCTACAAAAATTGTCAAAATTCATTTTATTTGGTCTATGTTGGTTGCCATTTCATTTTGGGTAATGATTTTGAATGGATACATGATTACCGTTTAATTTTTAGTTGGAAAGGATGAAGATACATTTTAATTCTTGATAGACAAAAAAAGAGAAGTGTTATAATACTTGAAGTACTAGATAATGGATACACTCAGATATAAGTTACTAACTACTTAAAAGTCTCTCGCTCTTTAGTTTCTAAAATTGTTTGTGGAGTGGGGATTTCCTAGAAGTGTATTTTTAATTTCTGACTCCTATGTGATATAATAAAGAAATATTATGTGTTATTTTACTATAATATATTATAAAATATTAAGGAATGCATTTATGCTAAAAAAATTACTTACCTCACTTATCTTACTAAGCAGTTTTAGTATGGCTATTGAACTAGAACTAATCAATCCTGGACAGTATGCAAATGGGACATCCAATATAGAAATTATCTTTAATAATTATGAAGAGTATCAAGCTAAAAAAAACAGTACTGACTGGATAGGTGTTTATAAAAAAGGAGCTTCCAGAGACTGGGAAAATGTATTGACATGGGCTTGGGTAAAAGATTTACCTGGTTCTGGTGATCGTTATTATGCTCATAAATTTTCAGATACACACTTTACTGAGCCAGGAGAATATGAAGTACGATATTTCGAAAATAACTCCTATGACATAGAGAAATCAATAAGTTTTACCATTAAAAAAGTTGAGTCGTATTTACTTGGTCTCAGAGTATCAACATATGCAGATTTAAGACAAACAGTATTGTTAAGAGGCTTTGATGGAAAGAATATTATACCTGCTGAAAAAGACTGGGTTGGTATCTACAAAATAAATGATGACAATACTTGGGAAAATGTCATTCAATGGGCTTGGGCAAAGGAGTTAAAAGACAACTATTATCTCTTACAGTTAAACCTTGACAAGCTAGAAGAAGGCGTTCAATACGAAGCTCGATATTTTTTAAATAACTCCTTTGCAACCTATAAAAAATCTCAACCTTTTTACGTTGGAGAACTGCCTGAGGATGAAAAAGAGATTGTCTTTTCTACTAAATTTTACAATGGAGCTTTAAGAGTAAGTTTAGATCAGTTCTTAGACTTTAGAGAAGAACTATCTAAAACGTGGGTTGGGGTATTCAAAAAAGATGTTCCTTATAAAAACTATGAAAACCTAATTGCATGGACATATGTTAACGAAGTTAATAGGGCATCTACAAATACATTAAAGATTTTAAAGCCTGAATTGCTCATTAATGGTGAAGAGTATCAAACTGTATACTTCAACAATGATAGTTATACACAATTAGGGAAAGCCTTTATTTTCACATTAGAGGGATATAACTAATTGTTTGTGGAGGGGGAGTCCTAGAAATATATTTTCAAGGTCTGACCCTTATATACTTATATCAAGAAACCCTTTTATCAAACTTCATCCACCTTATATTCCTAAACATAGTTTAAGTGGCTATAATTCGGTTAATATAAAGACCCGACAAGTCTCATTCGTATAATTTTCTTATTTATCAAGGTACAAATCTATGTTATTTACTTCACTTGGGCTTTCTGACCCAATTTTAAAAGCCATTCAAGAGACGGGTTATACCAAACCTACCCCCATCCAAGCCAAAGCCATTCCTTTGGTTTTAGAAGGAAAAGATGTGCTTGCAGCAGCACAAACTGGTACAGGTAAAACAGCTGGTTTTACTTTACCTCTCCTAGAACGTATGGTCCAAGCTCAAAAGACTCAAGCTAAAGGTAAGCGTCAAGTTAAAGCTTTAATTTTAACACCTACACGTGAACTGGCTGCTCAAATACTAGAAAATGTTCAGATGTATGCTAAGTATTTACCTTATAAATCAACGGTAGTTTTTGGTGGTGTTAATATTAACAAGCAAATCAATACCTTAAAACAAGGTGTTGATATTTTAGTAGCAACACCAGGGAGACTACTTGACCTAGCAAGTCAAAAACATGTTGACCTTTCAAAGGTTGAAGTCTTGGTTTTAGATGAAGCAGATCGTATGTTAGATATGGGGTTTATACATGATATGAAAAAAGTAGTTAAACTCATACCTAAAAAGAGACAAACTTTACTTTTTTCTGCAACTTTTTCAAAAGAGATTAAAGCATTAGCAGCTGGTTTTCAAACTAACCCAAGTCTAGTGGAAGTAGCTGCTCAAAATAAAACAGCCGATCGTATTGATCAGTTGGTTCACCCTGTAGATAAAAAGAGAAAAAAAGATTTACTGGTTAAACTCATCAATGATGGTCAATGGAAACAGGTACTAGTTTTTACAAGAACAAAACATGGGGCAAATAAACTTTGTGAACATCTTGAACAACAAGGCATTAAGTCAGCTGCTATTCATGGAAACAAAAGTCAAGGAGCGAGAACAAAAGCGTTAGCAAACTTTAAATCCAATGATGTACGTGTACTGGTTGCCACAGACATTGCAGCACGTGGAATTGACATAGATATGTTACCTCATGTAGTGAACTTTGAATTGCCAAATGTTCCAGAAGATTATGTACATAGAATCGGAAGAACAGGAAGAGCAGGGCGTGAAGGTGAAGCTGTTTCTTTAGTTTGTGTGGATGAAAATGATTACTTAAGAGGAATAGAGCGTTTAATTTCTCAGAAGATTAAAAAAGAAGTAGTTGAGGGCTTTGAAGTTGATCCAAGTATAAAAGCTGAACCTATTAATCAAGGTGGAGGAAGAGGACGACGTGGTGGAAACCAAAAACCTTCAGGAAATCGAAATAATACAAATAGAAACGCTAGTAGTACCGATGGCGAGAAAAAACGTTCCAATAGTCGAAATAGAAATCGTAAAAGAAGTAGGAATCGTCAGTCATCTAAAGAGGCTTAATTACCAAGTTTGGTAATACCCATTAGGATTGTAAATTAAATAAGCATCGGTAGGAGAGAGCATTGGTAAATAATGTACTGGTCTACCATTCTTTTTGAATATGGCACTTTTTTTCTCTTTATTGCTTTTTTCTTTTTCATCTTTCTGTAAGGTACTATGTAAAATACCTGTCTCTTCAATTTCATCAACAATATGGTTAACCCATTTTAGTTTATGTGCATCCATGGCAAACTCTGACCAATCTCCTTTTGAAGAGTGTACATACATCTGTTTTTGAAACTCATCAATGCTTATACCCATTTTTTTAGCTACAGGAGTGGCAAGGTACTTCCACCATTTTTCTAAATGTTTGTAGCTCTCTTTTTGTTGCGTTAGGTTGTTACTTCCATGTTGAAACATACTTGGTTGATGGTGAAGAATGGTTGCATGTGAGTAGGCAAAAGATTTGTCAGCTGTACTCACTATGATAGCAGCCATAGAAGCAGCAAATGATTTTAAAACAACATAGACAGGAGCCTTAGAACTTTGCATTGCTTTTACAATGAGATACCCAGCCATAACAGAACCTCCTGGAGAACTGTCAATGACGAGAAAAATAGGCTTTTTTTCATCTTTATTATTATAGTAGTTAATTTTATGGGTAATTTCAGTTGCTAGTTTTGCACTTATAGGACCATTTAGAGGGATTCGTCTGTCTGAGATAACAAGGGTATTGTCTTCTTTTAAGGGGTCATCCAAATAGACAGCTTTTTTGTCTAAGTAGGTATCTAACTCTTGTTTGATTTTTAAGATACTCATTTCAGCTTCAAGTTTTTCTGTTTTGAGTTTCCATTCAGCTTTTTCAACATTCATCTCATCTGTTTTTTTATCAGCTTTTATTTTAGCCAATTTTGCATCGTTTTCAAGTTCCATTAACTCATTTTCATAGGCAATCTCAGGGGTTGTTTTGGTAAGTTCTTTAACTTTGTATCGCGTTTCTAAAATTTTGTGTTCTAGCTCTAAGCGTTCTAGGCTTTTGAGTAGTTGACTGTGTCCATTTTGTAAAGGGTTGGTGAAATTTTTTTGAATTAATGTTTCGCTAGAGTTTGAATCTAAGATTGTGTTTGCGTGAAGAATAGGCATTGCGAGTATCAGCGTGATTGTTAGGTTAAAATACTTCCCCATATCATTTTCCTTATTTTTGTTTTTAAATATTAAAAATTATTATAAAGTATAATGAAGAAGTATTTAAAGTAATATTAAAAATTGTTAATATCTGAAAAACTTATGAGAAGCATTGAATTAATTTAAGAGGATAAAAGATAATTTCTACTGTGCCTTTTGGCAGGTGGGAAAAGAAGATATGAAGTAGAAATTAAAATAATTTATGAAGAGAGATATTAAAAATAGGAAGGAAAAAAATATCTCTCTCATGTGGAAAGTATAGGATTATTTTGTGGGTTGATTGTGTATGTTTTAATTATTATATTTCAATTGTAGGAATTTTTATAAATTTATGATTTTGGCCAGACAAGTTCTTTTGATAGCTAAACAGTGTTTTACCTAGTTATGAAATAGATTGTTCATACTGTCATGATTTAGAATTTGGAGTTTTGAAAATAACTTCTATTGTTGCTTGATAGCAGGTAGGAGAAAAACTTATGAAATAGAAGTTAAGGTAAATATTATGAAGAGAGATATTAAAAATAGGAAGGAAAAAAATATCTCTCTCATGTGGAAAGTATAGGATTATTTTGTGAGGTGATTGTGTAGTTGCTAAAAAACAATGTAACTTGATAATTATGTGATGTGTTAGTTAAAAAACTAGATATTATTATAGAGAGAAAAGGAAGAGAAAAATGTCGTATATGGATAAAATTAATGAATGTAATAATTATGAAGAGTCAAACAAAGTTCCTTTTTTATTAGATGGAATGAGAGTAGGGCAGGTATTTAAAAAGAATGAAGCTTACTGTTTAGAGAGTGGTTTTTTTGTAAGAGATGCTGAAGGTTTAACGCTAAAAAATGATTATGAAACCTTTGATACGCGAACAGAAGTTTTAAGTACGTTTGCTAAAAATGCTTTAGCTGATGGGATAATAGATCGTTATATGAATGAGAACTATCCTATCTTGGCTTCTGTTTCTTCAGCATCTTTGGCTTTTATTGACCGTGGAGTTTCTACTTTTTTAGGAACTCTCTCTTTTGGACAGCATTTGAATGCTTATGTAATGACAGACGAAGGTATGAAGATGTGGATAGGGAGACGCGCTTATGACAAAGGTTATGAATCTGGAAAATTAGATCATTTAGTAGCTGGTGGTTTACCTCATGATTTAAGTCCTTGGGAGAATCTAAAAAAAGAGTGTTATGAAGAGGCTGGAATGTCTGAAGAGTTAGCATTGGAGTCAAAAGAAGTCGGCTTTGTTTCGTACAAGTATGACTATACACAGGGTGGGAAAGAGGACATCATTTACTGTTATGATCTTGAATTAACAGAAGATTTTGTTCCTCATTGTACTGATGGAGAGGTTGAAGAGTTTTATTTGATGCCTATTGAAGAAGTAGCTATATTGGTTAGAGATACGGATGAGTTTAAACTTAATTGCAATTTGGTGATTATAGATTTTTTAGTGCGTCATGGTTATCTTGGTGTGGAAGATGAAGACTACGTTGAGATTGTTAAAGGATTAAGACAGTAAATGGAAGCTTTAGAAAAACTCATAGCCTTAGCAAAACATAAACAACAAATAGACTTAAAACGTGGTGAAGCGAAGTTTATGGATCCTCATTGGTTACTAGACAGCATTCGTGATGAGGTAGAGGAAGTTAGAGAAGAGATAAAAACAGATAACAAGGTTTATCTTGAAGATGAACTTTCAGATATTTTATGGGGTTGGATGGTTTTGGTAGAGAAACTAAAAGATGACAACTATGTCGGTTCGCATGAAGAGATTATGAAACGTGCTTTGAAAAAATATGAAGAGAGAATTTTACCGTTGAATGGAGATAGTGGAGACCATG
>CACVAR010000010.1:0-3067 GCA_902727905.1 uncultured Sulfurovum sp.
TGTTTTCCTATTTTTAAAATACTGGCTAATGATTGAACATCACCAATTTCAGGGACTGTTTCAAGGTAGTTATGTACCTTTAGAATGTTGTCCATTTTCTCTTTAGTAAACCAGTACTGTTCACTACTGGCTTCCTCATTAAACTCATCTTCAAATCCATCCGTCTCATCTTCAGTCACTTCTACTGCATTAATTGCTTTGAAAGTTATGATGACATCAAGGGGTGTGGTTCCTCCTAAATCTTCATCAATGACCTTCATTCCTTTATATATTTCTGTATTTTGTTTAAAGTAGTTTATAAAAGAGTTTTCTACAATCAACATGGAAGCACCACTAAGGCTAAACAGTAGGGTAATGGCAGTTACTATAAAAATAGATTTTTTATCTTTTTGAACAATGTTTGCAGAAGCTTGTGTGAATGAAAAGGCTTTTTTTGAGTTTTGTTTGTTTGTCTTACTCTTGAGCTTTGGTAGTTTCATAAGTACGGTAGGAAAAACAATAAAAGCTATCAGCAATGAAAGTGCAATTCCTGCACTCATCATCCACCCTAGATTAATAATGGGTTTGATATTTGAAATCATTAACGATGAGAATCCAGCAATGGTCGTAATAATAGCAAAGAAAGTAGGCGTTCCTTTAGCAAGGATAGTGGCTAAAATAACTCTGTGGTTTGATGCTTTAGGATATTTTGAGATCAGTTCATTGTAGTGGACAATGAGGTGTAGCACAATTGAGATGGTAATAATAAGTTGTAAAGCAATAAAGTTCGAGGATATAACAGTGATTTCCCAAGCAAAAAATCCTAAAGTAGCACTTACGGCTATAACCGATAAGATGGAGATAAAGATAGGAAGCATAACCCAACGGAGCCTTCTAAATACCATCCATAAAACAATGATGAGGATAAGAACAAGTGTTGAGCCATAGATTAGTAGGTCATTTTTAACAAATGTTACAAGATCATTGGCAATCATGTTTACTCCTCCTAAGAAGAGCGTACTATTTTTACCGTATTGTGTCATGATTTCACGAATATTCTCAATGTTTTTTTGTTCTATAATCCGACGTTCATCACGGTGTAATTTAAATGCTGTAGTAATATTTTTGAGTTCTTTTTTTTCTGCTTCTGTTGTAGCAGAATTTAAGGCATCTCTTTTTTGTATGAACTCGTTATATTTATCGTCTTTGTGTAAGTTGACAATAATGGCTGAGGTTTTAAAGTCTTTACTAATAATATTACCATGATAGAGAGGATTCGTTAAGAACTCATTTTGAACTAAAGAAGTTTCTACATTGGAGTTACCTAAGGTTTTAACATCGTCTATTAGTTCTTGAATGGGCTTAGGTGGTGAGAGCAAAAGAGGAACTGTTAAAATAGAATCTATGGATTTAACCAATGGAAGCTTTTCTAATGCTTGACTTAGATTTTGAATTTCATTTTTACTTTTTGCTGAAAACATATCACTATTAGGACGGTAAGTAATAATTAGAAAGTTTTCACCTTGGAAACGTTTACTCATTTCTCGTGAAAATTTTAAGTCCGTATCATTTTCTAAAAGTAAAGTTTCTGACGATGCATCTATTTCTAGTTTTGTGGCATAGTATCCAAATGAAAGTACGAAAAGAATAAGTAGTGATAGTACCCACATAGGGTACTTTAGTATAAAGTTTTGGTAAAGTTTTTTTAACATATGTTCCCTATTGCGTACGGTGGTTTTTTATAGTGAGTCTAAAAGTTCGTTAAAAGATTTTGTGGCTAAAAATTCAGTAAATTGTTTTCTGTAAGTTTGAATAATACTTACTCCTGTAATATCAATGTCATAAATAAGCCAGTCATTAGAGTTCTTTACTTTGTAAAACTTATAAATGATTTCATAACTTTCACTACTTCCTACAATATCAGTATGTAAATGAATACGAGTGGCTTTTACCTTTTTTAGTTCATTAACAACAACCTTTTCATTGGTATAAAGTTCAAGTTTTTCAAAATAAGAGTTTTTTAGTTTATGTTCAAACTTGTTACTAAAATTGTTTTGTTCTTCAAGGGTTAGCTGTTTCCAGTTTTGTCCTAAAGAGATTTTTGACATGATCTTATAGTCGAAAATGCTGTCAGTAACGGGAGCAATTTGTTCTTTTTTTTGTTGACTTGAAAGGCTACTATTTTGTAAAACATTGGTTATGTTTTGAGTTTTACTTTCCATTTCACTTTTAATGTTAGCCTCTTCTAAGGCAAGAAGAGGTGAAATCGTGAGTAGTCCTACAAGAATGATTTTTTTGATTAGGTTTGTTTTGTTGTGCATGTGAATTCCTTTATTTTATTTTTCTATATCTTTTGCTCTTTTTTGTTCATAGCTATCTCTAAAGAAGGTATAAACATCAAGGGCATCTTTTTTAAGGTTCTCGTATTGTCCTGGCTGTAAAGAGTTTGTGTTAAGATACTCAAAAGAGGTTAAAGCCAAAGACTTTTCTGCATTGTCAGGTATTTGGTATTCTAATGAAGCATCTGTGATTGGTGAAATAGCAGTATCAACAGAAAGTCCTACCACATCACGTAAATTTGAAGGTCCTAGAAAAGGTAGAACGACATGAAAACCTGTTCCTACACCATAGTAGCCAAGTGTTTGTCCAAAATCTTCTTCTTGAGGTTTTATACCTTCTAATTTAGCAACATCGAAGAGACCTAAAACACCAACCGTAGAGTTTATCATGAAGCGTCCTAGCTCTTTCATACTTGCATCAAATTTAAACTGTAAAAGGTTATTGGCAAAGCGTATGGGAAACTTTAGATTATGAAAAGCATTGGAAATACCTATTCGAGCAGGTTTAGGAACAATAACGGCATAACCTTTTGAAACTGGGTCAAAGACGTAGGTATAAAACTTGTCATTAGTCGAGGTCATCCAACGGTTATATCCTTCTAGTGGATCAAATACTTTTTTATCTGCTTCTTCAAACTCATTATCAAATTCATCTTCCATACTTAAAACTGTTTTTGTACTCGAAGTATCTGGGGTTATACTTTTAGATGAACAAGCTGTAATAGAGAATGAAATAAAGAGTAATAATA
>CACVAR010000010.1:3167-8191 GCA_902727905.1 uncultured Sulfurovum sp.
TCTGCTTCTTCAAACTCATTATCAAATTCATCTTCCATACTTAAAACTGTTTTTGTACTCGAAGTATCTGGGGTTATACTTTTAGATGAACAAGCTGTAATAGAGAATGAAATAAAGAGTAATAATAGTATCTTATGTAAAGTTTTTAGTTTCATTTTATGCCCTTTTAATTGTATAATTTTAGCAATCTTTTGTTTAGAAGCTGTTATTATGTACTACTAATTACAAAATATCAGTTTACTTGTGGGGATATGAAATAAGACTTTAATTTATCGTTGTAACCAATAGAGAAGGCTAGGTAAGTTTTCTAGTCCAAAGTAGATAAAACTTTTTTCTGCTGTGTCTCCGAAACGACGTACATAGGATATTCTAAAAATATCTAAGACATCCACGTAGGTATTGAAACCATATAAATTATCCTTATTATAAGATGGGTGAGAGAGGTTTGTAAAAAGACTAGCTCCTAAGCCAAACTTCACATATTTTCTTTGTTCTTTATAGACATTTAAATCCAGTCTTGTAAAACTTGGAATATCATCATTTTGGTGAAAAGAGACTCTACTCTCATAACCATGGGTATCATGTTCTTTTTGGTAGGAATAGATGTCATAAGCTATACCGAGACCTCCATTTTTAACATCTGTGCTAATTTCATTTGGTATAAGTCGAAGGGCATTAGCTAAGATAGGATTACTTGTTTCTTCAGGTATATTCATGGGAAGAAATTCAAAACCATTTTTCTTTTTAACCATTTTATTTCCAAGCCATGCAACCATATTGGTTACATTTGCTATGGTGTCTGTATTGCCTTGTATGTTTGCATAGTTGTTTTCAAGTACGGTAATACGGTCAATAATCAGTTGAAGAGGTCGTTTATGCCAGTTAGTAATTGAAATATCATTTTTGGGAATAAATGAATCTTTATCATGAAAATAGGCAGGGTTTAACTTCTTTAGAAAAGTTTCAAAATCATTGAATTCATAACGCTCTTCATCTCTTTTTTCTTTGTTAAAGGCTGCATAGATACTTGAAAATTTGTTTTTTATAATGACAGGATTTTGTGAAGAAAATTCTGTACTAAAAAAGAGTTCATAGGCCAAGAGGGCTTCTTCATCTTTGTTAATACCTAAAGCTATTTTTTGTTTTTCCATAAGCTCTTGTTGTGTCTCTCCATTAGCATGACATCTATCTATCATCGTTTTTGAAAGATGATAGATAGCATCGTAAATACCTACATGATAGTCATATTTACGAAAGTCTTTGTCTAGGAATGCACCAAAATGCCCAAGAAATTTACCTGTAATCGGATGATAACGTGAGGAGAGAATAAGTTTTTTACCAGACGTTTCATCAAAGTACTGACTAATAGCATTATAAAGTCGCATGGATTGAAAAATCTCAAGACTGTTTAGAAGTGGTATGGCATTAGAAGTTAAAAAGCCTATGGGTTCACTTTCATTTTCATCTTGGGGGAGCATTTCTTTTTCTTTACGCATGTTCGAAGGATCAATGAAAATAAACTCTTTCGCCTTTGGGTTAAGTTCAGTTGCTAACTGTAGAGGAAGGTTCTCATAGGCTCCACCATCAATAAAATAACTAGAGTATGCTTTTTTGTCGTAAACATAGTCAAGTTTTATCTGTCTAAATGCACCAGGAAAAGCAGATGAAGCAAAGAGAACATCCACTATTTTACTGCTGTCATTTTCTATGTTAGGTATTGAGATGTAGTAGTCTGTGCTGGGTAACATCTTTTTGTTAAAGAGGGCTAATGTATTGTTCTGTTCTTTAAGTATGAAGGGAACAGAAAAATGTTGGTTTTTAATTTTAATGCCTGAGTTTTGAAACTCACTAACAATGGGTTTGGCTTTCGTAACGGAAAACCCTAAAGGAACTTCACAACCTTTTTTATAGATAGGTTTTTCAAGTTCTGCTAAAATGGCTTTGGATTTTTGTCTAAGTTTTTCGCGTTTAAAGAGGGTACTTTGGTTTTGACTGTTATGATCTGTAATGATGAGGTCAGAGAGTCCAAGGTCAACCCATGTGTTGTAAAAGTGGTTGTCAAGAACCGTGTTTTCTATTTGTTCTTGTTGTACAAGCTTAGGATCTTGACACCAATACATGGCTGTAAGCAGTGCATTAATAGACCCAGCAGAAGCACCAGTAACTGAATGTAGTTCGGGTTCAACCTTTTGGCTATGCTCTTTAATGGAAGAAAGCATTTTTACCATTGCCCAGTTATAGCCAGCCTCATAGGCTCCAAGGCTTACTCCACCGGAGATAACCATGGAAAGGTCAATGGGTTCGTTACTTTGTGCAGATCCACTAAGTAAAAAAAGTAGTAGAGATAATTTGAAAAATGTCTTCATCATAAAACCTTAAGCTTAAAAGTCTATGATAATTTTATCAAATTATTAATCTTTTTTGTTTAATTTTATTTAAATTTTACTCTACACTAATCTCTACACCCTCCGAGTGACTTCTAAATTCTGGTGCATACATACTCTCCATGGTAGTGATTCCATTTGAAAAGTTACCTTTATGGCTAACTATTAATGGATATTCAAATACATACGTTCCTTTGGTTAGGTAGTCCATAAAAAAGTAAGTAGCATTGTCTTTGGTACTTTGGTAGTAGCCTAAACCATCTTGGTATTTGTACTGACTCAGTACATTTACTGGTTCAAGAGCAGAGGCTCGACTGTCTTTGAGCATAACAAATTCCATGTCACGGTCAACACGTATCTCTATACGAACTTTTAGTTTGTCTCCTACCTTTAGTATATGATTTTTGATGGGACTTAAACGCTCACCTTGTTCATCACTTTGGATTAAGAAGAGGCTTTTTTGAATCTTTAAAGGGGTCTCTTTAAAGTTTTTAACTTTATCCATCTCTTCAAAATATTGCCAATACAATGCACCCCATGCAATGTTGTCATTTGGGTTTTTAATCTGTACCGTTGCCATACTTTGGTCAAAGTTTTCAAAAGCCACCTTGAAGTGTTCTGTTCCAGCTTGCTTAGAGGCCTTTTCAATTTTTTCTTTATAAGGTAGTTGGGTATCAATTTTGATATTTACAGGAGTGCTGTCTTCTAAAAGTGTTCCATCAGAGAGTAGAGCATAAATAGCAGCAGCAGTTGCTTTTGTGGTTTTCCAATGGGTAGTTTGTTTATTTTTGAGTAGCCATGTTTTAAGTAGAGTAACGGATTCTTTGTCTTTGGCTATGGTGTTAAAGACATCTATCATCAAAGCATGGGTTTCGAGTGGCATTTGGTTCCAGTAGTAGCCCTGCTTGTAGTTAAAGTACATGCCAAGCTCATCATGGATAATAGCACGTTCTTTTAGTGACTTTACAATGCTCATGGCTTTATTATGGTCTTTTTTCTCTTCTAAAGTTAGGGCTATCATTCCTTGTTCATAAACTCCTTTATTGACCCAATACTTCCCCGTTTGTGTTAAATAATAGTCATGTGCCTTCTGCACTTCAGGGGTCATTTTAAAACGGTAAAAACTTCGTGCATATAAGTAGTGAATGAGCATAGAGTTTAGGTGGTCGTCTTCTAGCTTAGCTCTATTTTCTTCTACATTTTTGAGTAGTTTTTTATAGCCTGCTAACATTTGCATGTCCATGTAATGGGTAGCTACGCCCATGGCTTCGGTTTGGGTTTTGTCAATTCCAAGCTTTTTGAGCTTTCCAAACCCCTCAACAATGTATTGAGTAATGTACCAATTTGAATGGGGCGACTCAAACCATGCCCATCCACCATCTTTGTGTTCAAACTGTCGTTTGATGAGTTTATTATAGGTAGATTCTTCTTCTTTGGCTAAACGTACTAAGTCAAAAAGTATACCAAGGTTGGCTTGCTGTTCAGCGTCACTTTTTGCGTTGAGTACCCATGGAGTCTCTTCTAAAAGTACAGATTTTAGCTCTTTATTGCTCTCTAAGGCAGAGATGAGTTCTTTTTTACTTTTCCAACTTTCAAATACCTCTTTAATTTTTGGTGAAGTGTTAGCTATTTTAGCTGCTAAGGCATTGGCAAAGTATCGGTTGAAGAGTTGTTCATTGCATTCATGTGGATATTCCATTAGGTAAGGTAGTGACTTAATGGCATACCAAGCAGGGTTGGAAGTAAATTCAAGTGTTAGTTTGTGGTTACTGAGTGTTGTAGAAGTATTGTTTTTAAGAGACTCTAAAGTAAAGCTTTTCTCCTCTTTAGCCTTAACAAACATATTTTTACTTTCAGTAACAAAGAGACGATTTGTAAGAATAGGTTTTATAATTTGCTCAGCATCAGAGTGACTAGGTGTTTTGGCGATGATGGTATGTTGTATACTAGAGACCTCATCTACATTTGGTACAGTAAATTGGAATTCAACTACGGTAGAAGCTCCTTTTTCAATACTAATCTTTTTGACGAACTCTTGCTCAAAGATGGCTTTACCTGTTTTAGGGTCAACAAGTTGGAGTTCACAACTTCCATTTAAGTCTTTGTTACTCATATTAACTACTTTAGCTGAAAGGGTAATCTGGTCTTTTTCTCTAAAGAAACGTGGTAGGTTACTAACAACCATCAATTCTTTAGAGGTAGTGATGGTTTTGTGAGTAATGGCTGTTTTTAAATCTTTGGTATGGGCAAATGCCATAAAGTTCCAACGTGTTAATGCCTCATTGGTCTTGAAGTCTATGATAATGTTGCCTTCTTCATCTGTTTGTAGATTTGGTTTGAAGAACATGGTTTCTTTTAGGTTTTTTCGGATGTTTATAGGTGCTTTTTTTGTTGTATCTGTTCGATCTCTTTCTGAATTGCTTAATCCTTGACCCATGACTGGTGCAATATCAGCAGCGTTCTCTGGATGGTTAGCACTTCGAGATATAGGTGCGCTCATATAGGCTAAGGATTCAACCATTGGCATAGGATGTTCGTTGTATTGTTCACGGTAACTATGTCGCCATTTTATATCTGGAAAAATACGTTGTGGATAGGAGAAGTCTTGAAGTTTCCATTGTTGTTGTAACCATGATGGAG
>CACVAR010000010.1:8291-10711 GCA_902727905.1 uncultured Sulfurovum sp.
TCAACCATTGGCATAGGATGTTCGTTGTATTGTTCACGGTAACTATGTCGCCATTTTATATCTGGAAAAATACGTTGTGGATAGGAGAAGTCTTGAAGTTTCCATTGTTGTTGTAACCATGATGGAGAAAAAGTTTTTCCTCTCCATTGTAAGTTATGACTGCTGTAAAAATTTGGATGCACAGATAGAGGATAAAACCGATGAGGTAGAAAGGCTTCCAGTGAAGCATCGTACATGGTAGCTACCATGTTTGCCATGACTTTCTCTCTGTTTTTTCCTGAAATTTTGATTTTCCATTGTTCTGCTTCATTTGGTTTTAGTTTGTCTCTAAAACTTAAATATTCAACATTAAGTTTGTTGTCCCATGGTATGAAGATGGTTCCTTGGTAATTATGTATACGGTTTTCATGTACGAAATTAATTTGATAGCCTATACCCCCTCGGTCACTATCAGTTAATTTAACAAGTGCTTGGGTAAGGTCATTAATATGCATCCATTTTTCTTCCATGGGTTGATTCAATCGTTCAATTCTTAGCAGAATGGGTAGGTTTTTGAGGGAGCTTTTCATGTTAAAAGTAATGTTTTCATTGGCTTGATATTTTGTTTTGTTTGTCTTGTACCAAAAAACTGTTTTGTAGTGTGGCTCTTTTACCTTTAGGTTGTAAATACTGATGCGTCTGTCAATAGCAATTTCTCTTCCATGCTTATCAGTAGTTTTGAGGGTTAGAAGGTATTCTCCTTGTTTTAGTGAGCCTAAGGCTACCTCTTTACTATGTTGGGTGTCAAAGCTAATGGATTTAATAACTTCTTTCTCTTCTTTTTGCACTTTATCTAAAAATTCATAATTTGGAAAAAGCTTTTCAAATGTCTCTTTGTTATAGAGAGGTTTGTCAACCATTTGTCTCCCCCAGTAACGTCGTTTATAGAGACGCTTTTTTTGAATAATTTTTTCAACAATAATCTCACCTTGGAGTGCTTGAAACGTCCCATCAAGGTTTTTTGTTTCAAGTTTTAGGGTTTTGTTTTCATCGATGGCTAGTTCATCATTGATAAGCATGTTGGCTGTAATTCCTACTGTACCTAGCACAATGGTTTTTCTACGCTCTTGTGTCTCTCCTGTTGAGTCTGTTACTAAAGCCTCTACGCTGTAATAGTAGTTTGGAGAATAGACATCTAGGTTCTTAATTTTTAATGCTTTAAAATCAATGTGGAAGAGACCTTCTGTATCTGTTTTTATTTCTCCTGTTTTTATGATTTTACTATGACTAGGAGGTAGGGGTTCCCATGAACATCTCCATGGAAAGCGTGTTTCTCTCCGTATGGTATAACTAACATTTGCATTGGATATAGCATTGCCAGCATAGGCTTTAGCTTCACCTTTTAGCTTTATGTGGTCACCTAGGGCATAAGATTTTTCTAGCTTCTTAAAAGTTACTTCAAATTTGGGTCGTTTATACTCTTCCACACGAACATGCGTTGAGCCTCCTATGGAAGCATTAAGGTGAACAGTACCTAAGAGACCAGTAGAGGGTGTTGTGAATTCTCCATGAAAAGTTCCATATTCGTCCGTAGTAAATGCTTTGTCACCTATTTTTTGATTGTTTTGATTAAAAAGAGTTACTTTAACAAGTGTGTCACTTAATATTTTTGGTTTTTTATGACTTGAATGCTCTACAGCTAAACCTTTAAAATAAAGAGCTTGATTTGGTCTGTAGATAGCTCTGTCGGTAAAAAAATAAACTTGTTGACGGGTATGTTTTACTTCTTTATAATGACCTTGTGTATAAGTTTTACTACTTAAGGTGTCATTTTTATCTTGAAAAACAACGGTATGGTTACCTTGTATTTTAGGCACTAAAAGCAAACCCTGCTTATCACTTGTTGTCTCTTCCAATAATTTTTCCTGACCGTGCTGGCTTTTGTAGAATTTTACGTTTACGTTTGGAAGTGCCTCGCCAGTTTTTCTGTGCAGTACCAAAAATTGATTTTGGTTTTGTAAATAAGAGATGTTTGAGATGTTGATTCTTTGATGACTAACATTTTTGGTAAAACTTTTTTCTTCTGCAAATAAAAAGAGATATGAACCCAGTCCATATTGACCTAATGACAGTTCAGTAGAGTACTCCTTGTAATCATGGTCACTTGGAAGCTTTACTTGAAATTTTTTAAAGCTTTTAAGTGTTTTTAAATATTGTTCTTTTTGTTTTAAACCCTGAAGTGTATTCAGTTTTTGAAACTCTTCTTTATTTGGTTTTAAAATTTTTACAAACAGTGTTTCAAGGTTACGATAATGTAGAAATGCCAAGATATTCTCATGAGGTAGAGCGACTTCTTCAGTTTGTATTTGCAACTTACGTGTTTGAATAGTGTTTTTGAGTGAGAGTGAAACCTGTTTGGTATAGTCGTTTTTAGAGTTTAT
>CACVAR010000011.1 GCA_902727905.1 uncultured Sulfurovum sp.
TAAAGGTGTGGTTTCAAAATAAAACATACCATGCTTCTTAGCAAAGTCACGTGTTATGGCTTGCACTTTCAAAAGGTTAAAACGTGGTGCTTTTGGAAAAAGATGATGTTCTATCTGTGTGTTTAGTCCTCCATAGAACCAATGTGTAAACCAACCACCTTTTAGTGAACGGCTTCCCCTCATTTGTAGTTCCATCCAAGACATATCTTTAGCATCTTTCTCTTCAAAAACTTCACATCCTAAATGGTTTGTAATGAACCCAAAAGCCAACCATACAGAAGCCAAAGCATTGTGTACCAAATAAACTATTAATGCATCGCCAAAAGGTAAAAGGTAAAACATGGTTCCCCAAATGATAGGCCAATGTAAGAGCATAAGTGCCAATTCACCCCAAAGTTTACGTTTAATTACAAAGTTATAAGACTGAATGATAAAAGCATAATTCATAAAGAACATTGCACCCCAAAAAATAATGTGCTTGTACTTTGCAATGAAAGGGTTTGTACCTCTATGGTTGTCATTTGTAAAAGCACCATTTAATGCTCTAATGTCTTCATCTTTTTCGATGATATTACAATAAGTATGATGATTAACATTATGTTTGTAGTCCCACCATGAAGATGAGTTACTTAAAATGATGGCTGAGAAAGGATATGAAAGTTTAAAAGAGAGTTTCTTACTTTTAAAATATTGTAAATGTAAAATGTCATGAGAAACAAAAACTGCACGTGTTGCGATGATGGTCATCATTAACGCAAGTAAAAAAGGGTTCCAAAGTGTAAGTGTTGAATAAACCACAATCAGTGTAACAATAATTCCAACCATTTCTATTACACCTCTAACAGGTACTCTGTCTAAAAGACCAGCAGCTCTAACTTCTGCTTTTAACTCATTGAAGTTATCGGGATAAGGTGTTTTCACCATATATCATTCCTTATTAATTAATGAATGATTATAACCATTAAAGTGTTTTTTTCTATTTTAAATATCTAGAATAATTAAGCTATCTAAGTTCTGTTACCGAATAAAGCATCTACACATAACACTTAAGATTTTACTGATAAAATGACAAAACTATACTGAATATAATTTATGGAGTCACATATGCCCCTTGATATAAAAGGTTTTCCCTTTGAATCTTCCTTAGAAAAAGAAGCACTTGCTTTTTTAGAAGAAAATACTAAAGCCATTGCTATACCGAAAAACAACATACTTTTTTACCAAGGTGATGTTTGTGACTCTGTACTACTTTTAACCAAAGGTGAAGTGCGTCTTTACATTCAAGATGAAGGAGTAGAAAGCATTGACCTCTATACACTTAAAGGTGGTGAGCAATGTATTGTTAATACAGCTTCAAGTATTTCAAATACCAATGCCATTGCTTCTGCTCAAACTGTATCTGATATTGAAGGTTATCTTTTAGATTCAGAAAGCATCAAAAAACTCTCTGCCTTATCTCCTGTTTATCAAAGTTATATTTTCTCACTCTACACCATTCGTATGGCAGATCTTGCTAAACTCATTAATGACATTAAGTTTAAAAAATTAGACACACGTTTGTTAGAATGGTTGTATAAACATGAAGAGAAAAATATAAAAATAACCCATGAAGAGATAGCCAACTCTTTAGGAAGTTCCAGAGTGGTTATCTCCAGAACGTTAAAAGAGCTGGAGAGAAAAGAAAAAGTTATTTTATATCGTGGGTCTATAGAAGTTTTATAATTTAGTTCGTGACACTTTGACAAGAAACAGCATGATCTTCTAAAACGTCATTTTGTGCTGAAACACCTAGTTTATTACTATAGTAGAAACACTCTTCATAGTTTTCATCTGAATTATATAAGACTTTATAGTAACCTTTTGAAATTGCCATTTGGTTTTTTCCCATTCTACTAGAACGCTGTCCATACTTGGGAACATTTACAACTTTCAGCTCTCCCAACGCTTCTGCTTTGTCACGAACGTAACGTTCGAGTTTTGCCCATGCAATTCGATTTATCTGTGGAGCTTGAGGAATGACATTGGCTAAAGTGTAAACAGCATCTAAACTCTCTTGACTCCAATCAAAAGCTGCATCTGGTGCCATATGACCTTTGTCATAACCTGAATTTGTGTAGTCTGTAGAGCTAATTCTGTTTTTAGATTCTAATTTTTTTTCAACATAAAAAGAAGGTCTTTTATCAATGTTTTGTTCATTCATTAAGTCACCCAGTAAGGTATAACTTACAGCTTTAACTGCTTTTAACTTATAGTCATAACACATCACAATAAACTCATTGTCTATAATTTGACTACAGTTGTTATCATCAACAAACTTTTGTTTATAAGTTGACTCTCCACTTAAAATACTACCATTACTTCCACAAGCCACAAAGAAAAACGGTATTATAAATAAAAATAATTTAGACATCTTATTAACCTATTACTTTTTTAACAAACCCAACTATAACCATCACAATAGCACCACCAACAGCACCTGCTCCTGCAATAGCTAAAGAAGTAGTTGCTGCTCCTGAATCTACACCTACCATAGCCAGTAGTGTTCCTCCCAGACCACCACCAATAATACCAGCAATAGAGTTTCCAGTTATTCCAAGATTTATATTTGCTAAGAAATTACCTGTTAGATTTCCACCTATAACACCCATAATGTACGGTAATGCAATTACTAAGTATTCCATTTTTTTCCTTTTTATTTACATGTATTTTGCAAAAGTTGCTTCATCCACTTTATTGAGTTTTTGTTCAATAATATTTAAAAATGAAATTAACTCTTTAGATACTTCTTCTAAATTACGTAAATAGGCTAAAGCATTATGTTCATCTTGCGCAGTAATTTCTACTCTAGACATAAAAAGCTTTGTCAAAAAAGAGCCTTTAGGTTCAGGAAAATAAATTTTAAAAATCTTCATATAAATGTCGTGAAGCTCTTTATGCTTGTTATCTAGTTTTGTAATGGCTTCTTCAGTAAAGAAAGAAAGCAAGATTTGCCCATCACAATAAAACCACTTTCCAAAACTACATTCAGTAACTTCTAGGGGAATCTGCTCTTTTTTTACAGACAAGCCATTCACTAAACTTTTAGCTCTGTCTACCCATTGTATATGTGCGCGTCTTGCAGCTCTTATACTCTGTAGTACCTCTATTTTTTCCATTATATTCCCTTTGTTAAATTATTATACTTTAACTTATATTAGAAAATATAATTATTATAGATAAGCAAAAACTGTTTATGCACCATGAGATTCAATAAACTCTTCGTAAGTACCTTCAAAATCTATGAGGCTTCCATCAGCATTAATTTTAATGATACGATTAGCAAAAGCATCAATCAACTCTCTATCATGTGAGACACAAATAACCCCACCTTTATAATTATGAAGTGCTTCACCAAGAGAAACAATCGCTTCTAAATCTAAATGGTTGTTTGGCTCATCCATTACCAAGTAGTTTGCATCATCCATCATCATCTTAGACAACATAACTCTATGTTTTTCTCCACCAGAACAAGCACCAACTTCTTTACTCTGCTCTTCACCTGAAAACAACATACGTCCTAAACATTGTCTAA
The DNA here is from genome assembly GCA_902727905.1 of uncultured Sulfurovum sp. GTDB lineage: Bacteria > Campylobacterota > Campylobacteria > Campylobacterales > Sulfurovaceae > UBA1140. The sequence continues at coordinate 3,572 of CACVAR010000011.1, forward strand.
TCTCATCAATATGCCATTTAGGGTCATGACCTTGAATCCAGTCATAAAGTGTTTCTGTTCCTGTTACTAAGTCTGTTGAGTTTTGAGGAAAGTAAGAAGTCGTTACAGTTTGACCCCAGTTAAATGTACCATTGTCAGCTTTTAATTTACCCATAATGATTTCTAAGAGTGTTGACTTTCCAACACCATTTCCACCGATAATGGCTATTTTTTCTGTTGAGTCAATTTTAAAAGAGATATCTGTAAATACTTCTAAATCGTCATAAGACTTTCCAAGGTTTTTAACTTCTAAGATTTCATTACCAAGGTCTCTATGAGGTTTAAACATAATGGATGGGTCACGTCTTGATGAAAGTTTAATCTCTTCAATATCTAACTTGTCTAATTGCTTTTGACGAGAAGTTGCCTGTTTTGCTTTTGATGCATTTGCTGAGAAACGTGCAATAAACTTTTCAAGCTCTTCTTTTTCTTTTGAAGCTTTTGCATGATCTGTTTCTGCTTGTTTCGCAATAAGATTTGCAGCAATGTACCACTCATCATAATTACCTGTAAACTCACGAATATTTTGGAAGTCAAGATCTAAAATGTGTGTTACAACATTGTTGATAAAGTGTCTATCGTGAGAAATAACAATCATAACACCTTCATGACGCTTAAGCTCACGCTCTAACCATGCAATGGTTTCAATATCAAGGGAGTTGGTAGGCTCATCGAGCAGTAAAACATCTGGTTTCAAGAAAAGAACTTGTGCCAGTAAAATTTTAACTTTATCCCCACCTGTAAGTGAAGACATTAAGTCACCATGAACTGCAGATTCAAAACCAAGTGCTTCAAGTAGTTTTTCAATCTTTACATCAGATTCATAAGTAGGATCCTCATCTGCACAAATCATCTCAAGTTCACCAAGACGTTCATTGACTTTGTCATCCTCGAAATCACCTTCCATATAAAGCTTTTCTTTCTCTTTTTGAGCATCAAAAAGCTTTTTATTTCCATAAAGAACGGTGTCAGTCAATGTAAAATCTTCAAAAGCATAATGGTTCTGACCCAAAACACCCATTTTCAAACCTGGTTGAAGTTGAACTGTCCCATCTGTCTGCTCAATTTCACCAGAGAGAATCTTTAAAAAAGTAGACTTTCCAGCACCATTTGCGCCAATAAGACCATATCTTTTCCCACCATCAAGTGTAATGCTTATTTTGTCAAAAAGTACTCTTTTACCATAACGCTGAACTATATTTACTGTGCTTAACATACTATAACTTACCTGCTTATATTAAATAATTTCGGCATTTTATCATAATGTATTAAAAAGCGAATTTACTGAGACAATATTTCTGCTAATGCTTCTTTAAATTCACTTGGTGTTCTCATACCTGGGTACATATTTATGATATTTTCATTTTTATCAACAAAAATAAAATTAGGTGTCATTCCTTCTTGAATTTCTAAAGGTAAGGGTTCTAAGTCTTGATTGTAATGTAAAGTAACAAAATCTTTTTCTAAAGCATTTTTAACACTACTATCACTTAAAGTCTCTGTCTCCATCCTGTCACAATAATGACAATCCGTTGCTCTGATGGCTAATAAAATAGTTTTACCATTCTCTTTTGCTTCTTTTAGAGCACTCAAATATGGTGAAAATTTTTCACTGACTTCTTTTTCATTTACTTCAGGTTCATCTATTTCTTTTTGAGTAGTATCGTTTTCAACAGTCTCATCTTCTGAAACATCACTAACTATAGCAGGTGCTACCGTAGTATTCTCTTCATCAATGATTTTCTCTGTAGTCACACTCTCCGTAGACTCATTGCTCTCATCCAAAGTGATGATAGATTCATTCACATCTGAAACAACTTCAGTTTGAGAAATAATTTCTTCATAATATTCATTACTAATGTACTCTTCTGCCCAAAGAGCAGAAAATGAAATTAGAAATAGAAATCCTAAAAAAGTTAGCTTATTCATATCGTTCCTTTTTTTAATAAACATCCTTTATGGTCTGTACACCCTAACATTTTGACAAGCTTCAGCATCACGTAAATATTGTGCATGTAGCTGGCTCATAACCCCTTTGTCACAGTATAGCAGATATTCCTTGTCTTGTGGTAGTTTTTTAAACTCTGTTTTTAGCTTATAGAAGGGAATATTTAAACTCTCACACGAAGTTGATACCGTCTCTTCTTCCCCACGAATATCAATAACAACATAGTTTTTATCTACTAAGTCTTCTATAACTTCAATGGGTGCATTACTTGTTACGTCATCGATTACTTCATCAACAAAAATACTTTTAGCATCTTCTACAGCCTTGTCTAACACTTCATAGTTAAAACGTTGTGCTTCCCGTGCCATTCTTTTATAGGAACCATGAGTAATAGGGTTTTTAGAAATAACCCCACAATATTCTGGCATATTTTCAGCAAAACGTCGTGTACCTATTTGAGTGGCTATGTCAATAATTTCTGGCTTATTCATTGTTGACAATGGGCGAATAACAAGCATATTGGTTGCTTCATCTATGAGCGCTAAGTTACGTAAAGTTTGGCTTGAAACCTGTGCTATAGACTCTCCAGTTAGTAAAGCATCTATGTCCATTTCTCTGGCTATTTTTTCTGATGCCATAAGCATAAGTCTTTTGAGTGTTACACCCATATACGTTTCAGGTGTTGAGCGAAAAATTTCTGTTAGAACATCATCAAAAGGAACTGAAATGATTTTTACCCTATGCGAAGCACCAAATTTATTCCAAAGATAAAAAGAAACTTGTTTAACACCAATCTCATGAGCAATTCCACCAAGGTTAAAGAAAATAAAATGGGTTTTCAATCCACGTTTCATTGTTAAATACGAAGCTACCGTAGAGTCAAATCCACCTGACATTAGAGATAATATCTCTCCCTGTGTTCCTATAGGATACCCTCCTAAAGCCATATGTTTATCGGTAATAATATTAAGTTGATTATTTATAAGCTCTAAACGTACAGTATGTTCTGGGTTATGTAAATCCACACCTTTAGCTTTAGAGTGTTCTAAAAGATATCCACCAACTGCTCGTTCTATTTCTGAAGACTTAAACTCATGTTTACCTGAACGCTTAACACGTACCACAAACATTTTACCTTCCAATTCATCAGCAACTAGCTCAAAAACTTTCTCTTGAATCTCATCTATAGTGTTTAGATTATCAAACTGTAGAGCCTCTAAAACTTGTTCAATACCAGGGGTATCTAAAAGACGTCTTCTAACCTTATCTACTACTTTTATGGGAGTAACTACTTCAATTTTATCTGAAAATTTTTTAATATGTATCTCTTTATCTATCTCGTCTAAGAGTTTTACCAAATTGTTATAGAGTTGTCCAACCATTTGCTTTTTAGCTGAAGCACCTTTAACCATAATTTCAGGGAAAAATTTTAAAATAAACTTTTGAGTAGTCACGGAGATTTACCTTGTACATTAATATCTAAAACAAAATTATAGCTAATCTTTGATATAAATTACTATTCAAGAAATAAAAGGTTAATCATGGCAAAACAAGAAATAATTTTAGGTGGTGGATGTTTTTGGTGTCTTGAAGCATCATTTCAGATATTAAAAGGGGTACAAGAAGTTGTTTCAGGCTATGCCAATGGTTCACTTCCCAATCCAACTTACAAAGATATTTGTACAGGTACTTCTGGACATGCAGAGGTTGTAAAAGTCGTATTTGATGATGATATTATTCAATATGAAGATATTTTGGATGTTTTCTTTACCATTCATGACCCCACTACACTTAACCGTCAAGGTAATGATATAGGCACACAGTACCGTTCTACACTACTTTTTCAAAACCAAGATGAAGAAGAGTTATACTATGAAATAATCGATGAGAAGCAAGAGAGTTATGCAAATGAAATTGTAACGGTAGTTGAAGAGTTAGATTATTTTTATGTGGCTGAGAATTATCATCAAGACTATTTAAGAAAAAACCCTACACAAGGTTACTGTAGAATGGTTGTTGCACCAAAAGTTACTAAGGTGCATCAACAATTTTCAGAGATGATTAACGACACTTTTTAAAGTGTCTCAATCTTCTCTACTACATTTAAACCAAACCCAGCAAGACCTATAAACTCTGTCTCTTTATTCGAAGTTAGTAGCTTAATGTTATCTATACCCAAATCTTTAAGTATTTGTGCACCTACCCCATACTCTTTGGCTTGTTCTTTTGAAATGGTCATGGTATCTAAGAAAATACAAACCCCACCATTAAGTTTTAAATACTCTAATGAAGAAGTAATTGTATCGAATCGTTTTTGATTTAATAATAAATCTACATCATTCCCAATGTTATGAAACTTTACATTTTCAGTAGAGTGAGTTTTATAAAACTGTACTACCTTATGAATACGCCCCAAGTGATCTTGATAAGAGATTTGATTTACTTTCATATTTAGAACTTCTATCTCTTCCTCTGCAACTCTTTTTACTAACTGCTCATTAGCCAATCTATACTCAACTAAGTCAGAAATATAAACTATGGGCATATTATGCTTTTCAGAAAAAATTTCTAAATCATCATGACGTGCCATTGTTCCATCATCTTTAATAATTTCACAAATAACACCAACTGGTGCTAAACCAGCAAGTTTACAGATATCTACTGAACCCTCAGTATGCCCTGTACGCACTAAAACACCACCATCTTTAGCAATAAGAGGAAAAATATGACCTGGACGAACAAAATCAGTAGCTTTAGTTAAGGGGTTAGCCAATTTAGAAATACAATCATCACGCTCTGCTGAAGAGATTCCAGTCTCTGCTACTGTAGAGTCAATAGATACGGTAAATGCTGTTTCATGATTTGAAATATTATTAGTTACCATTGGTATTAAATCTAATCTCTCTGCTAACTCTTTTGGTAGAGGTGTACAAATAAGCCCTCTAGCCTCTTTAGCCATGAAATTAACCATGTCTGGTGTTGAATGTGTCGCAGCATAAACTAGGTCACCTTCATTTTCTCTATCTTCATCATCCATCATGATGACCATGCGACCTTTTTTAATCTCATTAATAGCAACTTCTACTCTTTTTAACGCTTCTGCTGACATCTTAAATACTTCCTTTTATAATACAGTCTAAAATAATTTATCACGAATTATGCCATAGATATTTTATAGGGAGTTGTTTAGCTTATTTAGTTAAAAATTTTAATGAAATCTTATGTGTAATTATTAAAGTAGATTCAGTGGAGCGGGAAACGAGATTCGAACTCGCGACATCCTGCTTGGAAGGCAGGGGCTCTAGCCACTGAGCTATTCCCGCGTCGTAAAAGTATATCTTTTTATAAAAAGACTTGGCTTAAACGCTTTTGCTACACTTATGGATGGGGTAGAGGGATTCGAACCCCCGAATGTCAGTACCAAAAACTGATGCCTTACCGCTTGGCCATACCCCAATGAGTTTTTTAATCATATTTAATTATATTAATACATTTTATGATTGTTGGTTGCGGGAGGCGGATTTGAACCACCGACCTTCGGGTTATGAGCCCGACGAGCTACCAAACTGCTCTATCCCGCGACATTTAATTTGTCTTATTTTAAATAAATATTTATAATTGGTTGCGGGAGGTGGATTTGAACCACCGACCTTCGGGTTATGAGCCCGACGAGCTACCAAACTGCTCTATCCCGCGTTCGTTAAACGCAATTCTCATATAAATATTTATAACATTAGTGCCATCAATTAAGATGGATGGGGCAGAGGGATTCGAACCCCCGAATACCAGTACCAAAAACTGGTGCCTTACCGCTTGGCCATGCCCCAAAACATGTTACACTTTGTTTGTGTGGACGGCATTATAGGGTAACTAGAAAGGAATGTCAAGGGTTTATCTTAACTTTTTATAGTAAACTATCTTCATGCTAAAATTTGTTGATTTATTTTCCAATACGATTGGCAAAAAACATGCTGTAATATATTTTTAAATAAGCTTCTTTATCATACAATATTAAAAAATATAAATGGGAAAAGTATGTTAGAGAAATTACAAGAGTACAGTATTAAAATTTGGGAACCATTTGGAGGTGTTTTTAACTACCTTAATGATAGTTCCAATATCTGGGTTCCCATTATTTTATTTTTCACACTAAGCCTTCTTTCTGTTTATTTACTACATCAACTTATTAACAAAATTCTTAGTATCAAACTTAGCTTTACAAGTGTCTTCTCCTTTTTGGTAAAAACAACGGTAGTTCTTATTATTGCTACCGTTATTTTCTCATTAGGCTTTTATCTCTATTCTCAATATGAAGACCATGAAAAAGAGGTTGTTAAAAAAGAGCAAGACTTGGGTTATTTGTTAAGATAAAATAATCATATTTATTTATATAAATCCGACATAAACAAATATCAAAACACAATAAAGATACAAGTTTTTAACAGTTAGAAAACAAGATTATTTACTAAAAGAACTAGAACAAATGTTTTCCAAACCATTTAAAACTTTTTCTGTGAATGAGCCAATAAATTAAACATAAATCCGTTTAAAAATAATCATACCCAGTAGTGTAGCTCCAATGGAAAAAAATACATTTAGAAATATATTTGAAAAAGCTTTTATGTATAACTCTTCTTGTATTAATAGTACTGTGTCAAGTGAAAAAGTAGAGAAAGTCGTTAAAGCTCCTAATAGTCCTGTGATAAGAAGAGACTTTTGATAAAGAGAAAGATTTACCTGTTGAAAGTATAAAAAGAGAAAACCTATTACAAAGCTTCCAAGTACATTCACTGAAAGCGTTCCAAAAGGAAAAGAACTATTACTAAAGGTATTAACCCAATTTGAAATACTAAAACGTAAAACAGCACCAATGAAACCACCAATGCCTACAGCCAGTAATAGTCCTAACTGCATTAATTTTTAAACTGCCAATCATCTATGGGTTGACCAAGGTTTTGATTAATACTCATAGAATTAACGCTATTAGTTAGCGTATTTAGTATGTTTAACTCTTTATTCAAACTCTGGTCATTTAAAACATTCATCTCATTTTTAAAACCTCTTTTAAAAACTTGGAAAAGTTTTTTATAACCATTACTTACATTCAGTTTACAAGATCTACGTTCCCAAGTTGAGATACGTGGAAAATCTGG
>CACVAR010000012.1 GCA_902727905.1 uncultured Sulfurovum sp.
GTATTTGTTTGGGGATGCAACTTCTTTTTGAAAGCTCAGAAGAGTTTGGTTCAACCGAAGGCTTAGGACTAATAGAGGGGAAAGTAGTGGCTTTTGATGAGTCAAAATTTGACCATAAACTCAAAGTGCCACACATGGGTTGGAATGAGATGTTTAAGCAAAAAGATATGCCTCTTTTTGATGGCTTAGACAAAGAGTTTTATCTCTATTTTGTTCATTCTTTCCATGCCGAGTGTGATGATAAATATGCCATTGGTAAGACGTATTATGGTTATGAATTTGTATCTGCTGTTAACAAAGAGAATATTTACGGTATACAACCACACCCAGAGAAAAGCCATGAAAATGGGTTGAAGATAATTGAGAATTTTGTAAAGCTATAAATATTAATTTGACGTGTGACATGGTCACACCTACGGTAGATTCGATTTTATCGAACAAAAAAGGAACTCCAATGAATGAACATTTCATAAAAAATATAGAAATTAAAAATTTTAAATGTTTTGATGACTTTAAAGCTGAAGGCTTTGGTCGGGTGAATCTTATTGGTGGGAAGAATAATGTTGGGAAGACGGCTTTTATGGAGGCATTGTTTTTTAATACTACAGTAATCAAATTTTCATTTGAAAGTTTGATTAAGTCATTAATTTCAATTCATGTTTTTAGAAATTATCAGATGTTATATACTTTAAGTGATGCCAATAATAATGCATATTCGCAACTTATTTTTTCTTTTTTAAAAGAATATTTTAACGTTTCATTATTAACAAATAAAAATAACCTTACTATTAAACTTAAAAACAATGAAGTGATTATTAATATTGATGATAAAATTTTTACAAATAATGATTTTGATTCTATTTTTATTGAAACAAAAATTCCTTTAGCTCATAATTTTATATCAAGTTTATTTATTGGAGGAGAACAATTAATTAATTTGTATGATGGGGTTAAGCTTTTAAGGAAACGAGAAGAAATTAATAAGTTTATTAATAAATTTGATAGTGATTTAGGGGAGTATGAGATTATAGATGCAATGCCTGTTTGTTTTTCAAAAAAATTAAATACTTTTGTAAATTTAGATGCATATGGGAATGGTTTAAAAAGATATATAGCTTATGTCTGTGCCATTTGGGCTAATCAAGGTGGATATATTTTTATTGATGAAGTAGAAAATGGAATTCACTATACAAATTTAGATAAATTATGGGAAGTTCTTTTACAAACATCAAAAGAAGCTAATTGTCAACTCTTTATAACAACCCATTCAAAAGAGTGCATTGAGTCTTATGCTAGAGTGGCTAAGAAGTTGGAAGATGAAGAGATAGCTTTTATAGAGTTGGGTAGAAATAAAAATGATGAATTAAAAGCAATGGTTTATCCTTATGAATGGTTTCATGATGAGATAGAACAAGACCATGAGGTACGTGGATGGTAATGATTATTGTTGAGGGAAATGATGATAAAAATTTTCTAGTCACACTTTTAAATGACTTGAAAAAAAAGAATGAAATAAATGTTTCCGATAGTATAAATTTTAATAATTATATTGAAGTTATGGGTAGTAAATCTAAGCTTTTAAACTATGAACACTCCAAGTATCAAAAACTTTCGATGAAAATTGGGAATGATGTTCAAAAAGTACTTTTTATGTTCGATTGTGATTTTGAAGAAGATGACCAAAATTGTAATGGTATTCAAAAATCAGAAGAATGTTTTGATGTCTTATTAAAGAATTTAGAATGGGATATTGAAATCGACAAAAGCAAGCATCTTCATATTTTTGATAAAAACTTAGATTATTTTTTATTGGAAACAATTAATACAAAAGAGTGTTACGAATGCTTCGATAAATTGGTTAAGTGTTTAGAGGTAGAAAATTTAAAACCGAATAAAAAACCAATAGCTAATTTGTATAGAGACTTATACCCCTATCCTCAATTTGCTTTTGAAGATAATAGATTTAATCCTCTAAAACAAAAACTAAAAAACTTATTTGAAGGAAACGAATAAATGACAATACTACCAGCCATAGACCTAAAAGACGGAAAAGCAGTACGCTTAAGTAAAGGCTTAATGGACTCAGCAAAGATATACT
>CACVAR010000013.1 GCA_902727905.1 uncultured Sulfurovum sp.
ACAGGAGTAAAGCCCATTTTTATGATGGCTTGGTTTAGTTGCTCAATGCTAAGGTTATCTAAAGTAGTTAAAGTAATCTTGTCTTTAGTACTTTGAGGTATGTTAAGGTATTCACTACTGTTTTGGTCATCTAAAGACTGTAAAAGTATGGCAATTTTTAGAACTTTTTCATTGTTAAAGTCACCATTAAATGAACTTACTAAGTCTTGTGGACGAAGTGATAGGGGAATAGACACATTTAAAAAGTCCATGTTTAGTAATGCCATTTTGTGTATAGCTTTTAGTAACTCCTTTTCTTTCACCACAGTTGTAGTCTATGCCATTGGTGGCAGCATCTACAAAATAAAGGGTTTTTTCTTCACGTGGTTCATGTTGGCTGGCTCCTCCTCCACAAGCAGTGTAGAGGAGAGAAAGAAGCGTTACAAATAGGCTATGTTTCAGCATTCTATTACTTTTTAATAACTTTATATTGAAGAATAATATTTCCTGTTTTATCTTTAATAACAATCGCTTCTCTCATATCTTTAACAGGAAGCATAAAGAGTGTAGATGTATTATCTGAAGATTTTTTTACAGATGTTACATTGATGCTTAATGGTACTTTGACATTAGAAGTGTCAAGGTAAAGAAGGATGAAGTCATCATTATGAGTTTCTATTGATCCTTTTTCAACTTTTGTACTTCGACCAGCAAGTTTAATAATTTCATCAAATGGTAAGCGAACCTTACGTTCATCACTAAAGAGTTGATTTAAACAAATTGTACTCTCTTCTGATTTTAAACACTCATGTGCAATGTAAACTTCAGGGTTTCCTCCTGTACCTGTACCTGTATCATCTTCTTGAGAAAGTATGAGAGAAGTCATTTTAGGCTTGCTGATTTGTTGAGTTATATTCTTTTCTATAGAACTATTTTTATCTGTACAAGCATTAAAGGTGAGGAGCAGTAAAGTACTTATACATAACATTGCCTTGTTCATTTTATTCCCTTAGATTACGATTATTTATACTGATTTAATGTTATCATTATAACAAATATTTATTGAAAATTGGAGTAGTGTGATGAAAATAGTCATGTTTTTTTTTATTTTTTTTTATGTTGGATGTGTTAATAAAGCTATTTTGGAAGAAAAAAAAGTAAAACGTATTGCTTTGGTTATTGGAAATCAAAACTATGAAGATAATGAATTGAAAAATCCAATTAATGATGCAAGGAGTATTGCAGAAGTTTTGAGGAGTATTGGTTTTAAGGTTATGTTAGAACTTGACACAACATTAGCAGACCTTAACGCAAGTCTAGAGGCATTGAAAGCTCAAGTTGAACCTAATAACACAATGCTCTTTATCTATTTTGCTGGACATGGTAATACTTTAGATATAAATTCTTCAGAAGAGTATTTATTGATGACAGATAAAGAAAAAAGAACTTTAGTTAGTATTTATAAGTTCTATGATTTTTTAAGAGATGTTGAGTCACGTTATAACATAATATGTATTGATGCTTGTAGAGATTATAGAGAACATGGTGTTATAGGAAACGAGGGTAAAGAAGAAAATTTTAGAGGTAATTTACAGACAAGAGGAATGCGTTATGGTAAAGGAAAAAAAGAGAAGCTAGAGGCTTTTCTTGATAATCAATACTCTTATAAAATGCCTAGATCGACCATAGTTTCTTATGCTGCTATGCATCGACAAAGGGCTAATGACGTTAGTAAAAATGACAAAACACACAGTTCTTATGCTTATGCTTTAATCAAGTTTTTAGATGACAAAGAGATTCCCATAGAAGAGGTTTTTCGACGGGTACGAATTTCACAACTACAAGAGTCAAATGGAACACAAAGTAATTTGGAAGAGACAAATTTAGAAAAAAATATTTGGCTTCTTCCTAAAAAAACAGGCATCTCATTTATGCCACCAATCTAGGAGTAATATTTGAATAAAATACAGGTTTTAGTTATCTACTTTTTTTTATCTCCTCTTTTTTTAGAGGCTGTAACAGAAGAGGAAAAGTATTGGGAGAAACAAGCTTTTAAAAATGTACCTAAAGGTTTAGGTGTGCATGTTGACATGGGTTATAGTTCTTATCTT
>CACVAR010000014.1 GCA_902727905.1 uncultured Sulfurovum sp.
AAATGGAAAAATAAAATTTATAACTATGCTATAAATGGACAAACTGGAAAAGTAACAGGAGAGCGTCCTTACTCATGGCTAAAAATTGCTGCTATTGTTGGAACACTTGGAGGAGGAACAGGTGGTGTTGTTTATCTTGACCAGCATCCTGAGGTTCTTCAAGAGATAAAAAGCATTAATGTTAAATACATTGGCTAAAGCCAACCCTACAAGTCATAAATATTAACTAAGTTTAGAAGCTGTAGGGTCGGCTTAAGCCGACGTAATAATATATCAAACCTTTTTAGTCAAAATCTTATAAATAATAAATCCAAAAAACAGCGTAATACCTATCGAAAAATAAATAGGAATAGACTTCGTAATAACAAACACCACAATTAAAATAGCAAAAAGCGTTGGTACTTCATTGTAAGCTCTAAAGAACTGTCCATTCTTATTACACTCATCTCTTTCAAGTATTTTTCTAAAGTATTCTAGTGAGAAAGAGTACGCAACCATTAATACTAACATCAAAAGTTTAGCTATCATCCAAGGCTGTTCTAAAAGTCCCGAATTCAAATAAATAAGTGTTCCACCAGAAGCAATACTTGCCCACATTGCTGGCATACCAATAATTTTGTAAATCTTACGCTCTTGTACTTTTACCACATCTGTAAAAGCCTTTGTCTCTTTGTTCTCTTGATGATACACAAAAAGTCTTGGCATATAAAAAAGCATGGTCATCCATGATAAAACAGCAATAATATGAAAAGCTAATATCTCTGAATAGTAAGTCATTTTCTATTCCTTTATTAAAGTAGGAGTATCATATCTTTTTTCTACCTCAAAATCAATCACTTCGTACTCTCCTTTATAATCTTTACAAGCATAAACCATAATGTCATACGCTTTTCCCAAATCTAAACTCTTCTCAACACCATAAACAAGAATACTTCGTCGAGAACCTTTTTGTGAAATAGTCACTTTATTTTTTGATTTATGAATGACCTTGACTTTCTTTAAACGTAAAGGATAGTGAGGAGATTTAGCATAAAGGTTATCAATGAAACCAACTCTTATAGGTTCTCTTTTCTGCTCAAAAGGAATAGCTGTAGAAAATGTAGCTTCTACAGGAAGATGGTCAGAATAGCCTTCACCTTTATGTCGACCCTTTTTATAAACCCAACGAAAAATGTAACCACGTTTATGAAAAAGGTAACGCTTTTTAAAGACAGTAAAAGAGTCATCTACATAATCAAGTCCTTTTCCATCAAAAAGTGTATGAGGTAAAAGAATGGCATCCAATGCTTGTTTGTTACCATAAAAGTTATGACTCCAACGTTTATAATTTTCTAACTCTAGCCATAAATTATAATGGGCTAACTCCTGGCTTCCTAAATTGTTAACTCTAAAGAATTTGTTTGTTGAGGTTGTGGTATTAAGAACATGGTTAATGGCTGTTCTATTTATATTATAAAACTCATCATAATCATTGTTAAAATCTCCGACTATAATGTACTCGCTATTTTTAGGTAAGTTTTTTAACCTTTTAACCAATGCACGTGCAGAAGTAATACGTTTATGCTCTCCAGAACGTTTTGATGACCAGTGATTAACAAAAATGTAAAAAGGTTTTCTATCTACTTTAAATTTTACTTCTAAAATATTACGATAGGCTAAGCTCCTAGCAACACTAATTTCTTTAGTATTCTCTATGGGTATAGTCGAAAGAAGTGCAACTTGTATGGCTGACTTTTTCTTTTTACTAATGGCATGGTATTTATAATGGCAACCTACTCTCTTTAAAGAGTTTCGCAAAAGTTTTAAAGCATGTTCATTCTCAATCTCTTGTAACGCTATGATATCTGCATTGATGTCACATATCACTTCTGAGATATTCAACAACTTTTTTTGAAGGTTCTTCTTTGTCCAGTTATGTTGATTTGGTTTATATGCTTTATATTCTGTACCATTAGTTTTCATGTCAAAAAGGTTTTCAACATTATAAGAAGCTACTTTAAAAGTTGTTGCAGAGAGTGGAAAAGATAAAAGAAAAAAAGATATTAGTAGTAATTTATGCATAAAAATATTATGGGTATAAAACCCA
>CACVAR010000015.1 GCA_902727905.1 uncultured Sulfurovum sp.
ACTCTATGTTATTATTCCAATTATGAAAAAACATTTAATATTTTTATTTTTTTTAACCTTTTCTTTGCAGGCTGAAGTTTTGACTGAAATTGAGTTTACAGGTGATGTTGACACTTTAACAGGCGAGTTTGATAGGTCTACCCTTTTAAAGATTTGTCAGGTTGAATACCCTGCCATTTATAAAATTTGGAAAGAAAATCCTACTTTTAATGAATCTGAGATTAAAGGATTTGTTGAGAGTTTAGAGCGCTATGGTCAAAGTATGGGCTATTATCAGGTTAAAGTGAGTTCTAAAGTTGAAGATAAAACCATTTATTTAAACATTCAAAAAAATATCCCCATAAAAATTTCTTCACTTAATTTAGATGAAGAGTTTCATTCCTTAACGCTTTTAAAAGAAGGTAAACGATTTAAAACAAAGAACTTTACAGAAACTAAAAATAAAATTCGTGATTATTTGTCTGAAAATGGCTATCCTAAACATCGTTTAAATGCTAAAGCTTATGTTGACATAGATGCTTATAAAGTGGATGTGAATTTCACTATTAAAAAAGGTGAAAAATATTATTTTGGTAGGACTGAGTTAAATAACTCTTCGCAGATTGATAACATACTCATTGAAGAGCAAATTACTTATAAAGAAGGTGAACAATTTAACATTATTGACCTAGAGGAGAGTTATGATAATATCTATAGATTAGGTGTTTTTGAAAAAATTAAAATGGAACCAGATTTTAATAGTACAGAGAATAACGCTTCTAAAAAATTACCTATAAAAGTTTCTTTAAAACAAGGTGAGACCAAAGAGTTTGCCTCTAATATTGGTTATGATACAGAAGATGGGGCAAGAGGAGGTGTTGCGTATATCGATAACAACTTTTTTGGAAACTTACGACGCTTTGAGGCGAAAGCACAACTCTCAGAAAGAGGGCATGAGGTAAAAACTTCTTATTTTGACCCACGTATAGAAAACCCATGGTTAGGAGATTTTTCATTTTTAAATGAATTGGGTTATAGTAAGTGGGATTATGATGCTTACATAGAAAATTTATTTGTTGAACGGCTGACTTTTGGTAAAAAACTTTTTGAGTTAGAACACTTTTTTGGTTTTCAACTTGAACATTCTGAGATTGAGTCAGGTATACCAGCTTTTTTATCAGGTAACTATTTAATCAATTCGCTTTTTTATCGTGTTCTTATTGATAGAAGAGACTCGGTAATGGATGCCAAAAATGGATACTATGCATCTTTATATTTGGAAAAAGCAATGAAGCAGTTAGGTTCTGAAATAGATTATTTTAAAGTATTAGCTGAGGCACGTTACATTAAAAGTTTTGACCCTGTTGTTTTAGCAGCTAAAATCAAAGTAGGAAGTATATCTGAAGAGACACCTCCTTTTAAACACTTCTTCTTAGGGGGTGCTATGAGTAACCGTGGTTATGAGTATAGGGATTTGGGGGAACACTCTGGTGATTATCCTATTGGTGGGTTGAGTATTATCGATGCTTCTTTTGAGTCTCGTTATTATGTTACTAAGGATTTTTCAGTAGTCGGTTTTGTTGACAGTTCTAAAATGTCACAAAAAGTAAATGATTTTTCAGGGGAGTGGTACACTTCTTTTGGTTTTGGTTTGCGTTACTTGTCTGTTATTGGACCTTTACGACTTGACATTGGATATCCTACTAAAAACAATAAACCAGCACTTCATTTAGGTATAGGACAGGTATTTTGAAAAAGTTAACTTTTATAGTTTATCATCTGCTTAAATGGCTGATTTTACTTATATTATTTATGTCATTTTCCATATTTTTTATTTTGGAGTCCCCTTCTCCTTTTTTTAAGTTAGTGGAAGCACCTTTAAAAAAACAAGGTATTGGCTATGGTAAAATAGAAGGAAGTTTACTCTCAGGTTTTGTTTTACATGATGTGAATTATAAAAACCAAGTTAAAGTGAAATCGATGGCTTTGAAGGTTGACTTACATCAGTTAGAAAATAGAGTTCTATATATTGATAATTTAGTACTTAATGAGGCTGAAATTGATCAAGAGTTTTTAACATCACTAATAGAAAATAATAGTACAAGTGAGACAAAAAGTGAAGAAAACACTACTTTACCTTTTGATAGAGTTATCGTTAAAAATCTTGATCTTTCGATACTGAATACCAGTTACGATGTTTATCATGTGAACCATGCTCGATTAATAGTTGATGGTTTAGAAACAGACATGAAAACTGAGCATAAGGGTAGGGTAAAGTTTATTTTAGATTCAAATGTTAGTGAAATGAATTTGGAAGCGAGTTTAAGAAATGAAAACTTTAAATTAGCAGGAAATATCAAAGGTGAACAGTTGTTCATACAGCCTTTCTTAACTGAGCATAATGTGACACTACTTTCTAATCCTAGCTTAGCAGTTAAAGCTGATGGAAATTTGGAAAGTATTGATTTTAGGGTGTTTACTAAAGCTTTAGATGTGAGGTATCAGCATTATAAAATGCATACGAAAGTGTTAGAATCCACTGGTACCTATGATTTAAAAAACAATGCTTTAAAAATGAATTTAAAAAACAGTATTGAGAGTAATATTGCAATATTTGAGGCTAAAAGTGATTTCAAGATAAAACTTGATGATGTAAATAATAGTTTAAAACTTAATCTTGAAGCAAAGTTTGAACCTAAAGCAGCCTTATTAGAAGAAAAACTTTTAATTGAACAATTAGTAGCACATAATATAGAAATAAATAAATTACCTTTAGTAAGTTTACTGTTAAAAGGTGATATGAGGAAACTTCATTTTGAGACAAATATTAATGATTTTAAAGCTAGCCAAGAGAAGTTAAGTCTTTTTGTTAAAACGTTAAATATAAAAGGAAATACGAGTCCTTTAAATGGAGCTACCTCTCTCTCTACTGCACTAGATTTTGACTCTACTGTTGCTAAAGGTAATCTTATGGCGAAAGCAAAACTGGATTTTAAGAAACCAGTAGAGACACTTGATTTTGAAGTGCAAAGTTCGTTAAGTGCTTATGAAGACTATTTGAATCCTTTACTTCAAGAGAGCAATATTAGTTTAGAGAATGAGACTTTAGTCAATTTGAAATCCAGTGGTACGTTAGAGAAATTGAAAGTAAAGCTTGATGCTTTAGCTACGATTAGTAAGGATAACATTAGTTCAAAAGTAAAGTTAAATACAAAAGATATTTTTTTAGATTTAAAAAAAGAGAGCGTTGATGGTTCTCTGTCGCTGAGTAGTAATGCGCAAAACTTAGCGTTGAGTGTACAAAGTGAATTTTCTGGAAACTATATGAAGCCTGAAAATCTAATGAGTAATTCCATGGTTGATATTTCCAAGTTTGATGCTTTTTCAGTAAATTTGACAGAACTATTACCGTTAAAATTAAATATTAATACCGATAAAGGTGGAGCTAAAGTAAACATGAATGCCAATAAGCTTCAGCTTACAGCTGATACTAGGGATTATGATCAAGTAGACTTTATGCTAAAGAGTGAAAAAATTTATCCAGCAAACATAGTAGAACTACCCAAAGAGCTAAAAAATAAATTTATAGAAGTAGATTTAAATGGGAAGGCTGAAATTTCTAAAGAGTATTTTTCATTAAAAGGTATGTTAGCTTCTAACAAAAAGTTTAAAGTAAACATCAATGCTTATTCACAAGCCAATGGTTTGGATGTGAATATATTTACTCAACATTTTAAACTGAAGGCTAAAGGAGATCTAAAAAATAAAGATATTCAAGCTATTGTCAATATTGATTCTTTAAAAAAAGTTCAAAAAGAGTTTCAGTTACTTTATCCATTTACTTCGGTTGATATTGATGGGGCTTTACAAGTAAATGCTAACTTAAAGGGCGAAAAAGCGAGTGGAAAACTTACTTCTTCAAAGTTAGTATTTAAAAGCTTTAACGTTGAAAAAGTAGCAATAATTGCCGACTATAATAACGATTTATTATCAATAGATAAATTAAATTTTGAAACGACAGGCTTCAAAGAAAAAGGTTTAAATAGAAAGTTTTATTTAAATCAAAAAGCATTTGCTAAATTAGGTGAAGAAAAAGAGATTTTTTTAGATATGCATCCAAAAATTTCACTAAAAGGAGAAGGTAATGGGAAAAACCTAAAGGCAGCACTTCAAATTGAAGATTTGTTTCTAGGCTATCCAGGGTATGGAAATACAAGACTTAGTTGTGATATTGATTATATTCAAAGAGGAGAAAAGAAAAGGGTTCTTGGTGCTGTTTTCTTAGATAAGATGAAAGTTTTCTATGAATCAAAATTTTTAGATCCTTCTCTTGATAACGATGTTATTGTTATTGGTAAAAAAGATAAAAATAAAAAAGAGACAAGTGATTCATTTTTAGAAGATACAGCCATTGATCTTCATATTTATGCAAGTGAAGCAAACTATAAAACACGTGATATTGACTTGACTTTAAAAGTGAATTTAAAAGCTCAAAAAGAGTTTGGTAAAGCCTTAGCCATGTTAGGTAAAATTGAAGAGATACAGGGGCGTGTGGAGCAAGCACCAAAACTCTTTCAAGTTGTTGATTCAAGTATTGTTTTTCAAGGTAGAGAGGAGATTAATCCTTTATTAGATTTAACGGTTGAGCATGAGTTACCTGAGATACTGATTACGATTAATATACATGGTAATGCAAAACGTCCAAAGTTAACTTTTACTTCGGAACCACCATTGCCTAAAAAAGATATTTTATCTTATCTCTTACTTGGGGTATCCACAGGAAATTTAGGAAAGGGAGAGGGCTCTTTAGGACGTGAAGCGCAACTGTTTATTATGAATCAAGCAGCAAGGGATTTAGCTTACGAGGTTGAGTTAGATAGGGTTTTTGTTAAAGATGATGGTACAGGTGAAGGTTACGCCGTTCAATTAGGTAAAAAAGTGCAAGAAGATACAATGTTTGTAATAGAGAATTCAAAAGAGGGTAACTCTTTTATTTTAGAGTATGATGTGGGTAAAAATATTAACGTACAAATTGGACAGCACCAAAAAACAGTGCCATCACAAAGTATTGATATCTATTTTAGAAAGAAGTTTAAGTAGCGTTACACTCTATCTTTAGTAAATAAAGAGAAGCACATAAACCCATATACCTGTAAATGAGGTCATGAAAATAGCAAAAAATGTAAGCTGACCAGCTCTTTTATGTGCCAGTGATGATGATCCAGGTAATGTTCCTTTTTTTTCTGCTTTTCTTGCTGACCAAATGGTTTTAGCCCAAATAATAATTGTAAAAATTGCAATTATAATATGAAAGATAAGTACATATAGTGCATAGTTATGTGAAGTATTACTTCCTTCCATGAACTTTTCAAATCCACCTCCTACTCGTACTCCATATTCAAAGTAAGAGACGACAATGACAGATATTACAAAGATAACAGATTGACTTAAAGCATGTAGTTTATAGGACTTTACTCTTGCCATCACAATAGCAGCTAAAACTAAAAAAGGTAGTAAGGCTACTATAATGAAGACAAAGTCCATAAAGTATGGTGCTCTTGTCCCTAAAAAGCCAGTTTCAAACATATAATCCATTGATTATCCTTTTGTATATTTTTAATTAAGGTAAATATATCATAATGTGCTTATAAAGTGTTGATTAGAAAAGCTAGATGGAGCATAGAAGTTAGGGTAAAGAAAGTATCTTCACCTTTTAAGATGGAATTCGTAACCGTTGACCTATAAAAATTTGATTTGGGTTTTTAATTATCTCTGGATTGGCTGAAAATATCTTTGTATAAGCATCAGAGTTTCCATAAGCTTTTTTTGCGATTCTTGATAAGGTATCCCCTTTTTGTACAATGATAATACGCATCTCATTCTCACGAAATACAACTTCTTTTTTTATCGCTTGGGTGTAACTTGAAGTTATATTTGTACCTTCACTTATAATATTATTTAAATTGTTACTAAGTTCCATAAGTGAAGGATTCTTAACTTCTTTACTTACATTTTTTGTTAAAACAACTTTATTGTAATGGTTTCCTTTTTCTAAGCTTTTAGTTTCATAGTGTTTGTTAGCAACTTTTTCCAGTTGTTTTTCCAATGATACTTCTTTTTTTATATTCATTTGTGTCATTATTGTTTGTACAATGAGTGCAATATCTTTTTCATTCATTGTTGAGATATATTGACTATTTTGATTACCTGTTTTTGTACTATCAGTAGCATTACGTTGAATATTTTGAGTACTTTGCATAGAGGATTCACGTAATTGAACACTTTGTGGAAGTTCTTCTTCTCTTATAACAATAGCTGGCAACACTTCCTTCTCGGATAACATTTGTTTTTGTGTTAATGCAGAATTTTGTTCATTTAGTGTGGGGTTGAAATATTTATAAAGGTAGAAAGCAGCAACCAATAAAAGAACAAATGTTAAAAATAAGAGTATGAGTTTAATGATTCTATAAATACTTTCTTCTTTTCTATACGCTTCAAGTTCAGCGAGTTCTTTTTTATAGGAGTTGTAATAGTCATTGCTATTTGAATTGTAATACATAATAAATCCTTACTTTTTAGTGTAGGTAATTTTGTTGGGAGAATTCTCTATTTTCTCCATCACATCTTGAATTATCAGCTTTAATTGCTGGTTGTCAATATTTTCAACAGATTTTCTGGTTTTTACTTTTTTGAAAATATTATGTGAAATTATTTTAGAAATTTCTACAGGTGTCATTTCATTATTTACTTGGTTCTTTTGATTTTGTTTTAGTAATAGAGTGTTCATACTTAAGTTCTCATATTTATCATAGGATACAAATCCTATGACTAGGAGAGTAAGTATAAGTGTAATTACTAAAAGCGTATTACGAAAAGGTTTATAGTAGTCTGTAGGTTCTATAGGTTCAGTATGGGTTTCATAGATGTTATATCTATGTTTATTACTTGTTTGATACGTAAAACTTGACATAAACGACTCCTTTTAATCAAAAATAACTAATTAAATTAAATAATAATTAATTTTAACATATTAAAACTTAAATATAAATTTACAAAATAATATTAATTATTTAATTTTTTTTTAATGAATTTTGAATTATTCACGATTGGAACACGTTCTATGGCTATACTTCTGTCACGTGGGTCATTAGAAGTTTTCCTCAATATTTTTCCCAAGTGACTCCCGTAGATAGTTTCCTATTCATATTTTTTCATCTCCCACTTCCTTAAAAGAAACAGTATGAGACTATCG
This sequence comes from uncultured Sulfurovum sp., assembly GCA_902727905.1. Taxonomy (GTDB): domain Bacteria; phylum Campylobacterota; class Campylobacteria; order Campylobacterales; family Sulfurovaceae; genus UBA1140. The sequence continues at coordinate 7,232 of CACVAR010000015.1, forward strand.
ATTTTATTCTTGAACATAATTAATCTAATTTATTAATAGACTTTAAAAGATTTTTCGAATGATATTTGAAGTTTTTATATAGAAATAAAGAGGTTTGTGGGTGTTATTGGTGAGAAAAAATAAAGTGTTTATATATTTTTAAAAGTTAAAAATTGTTATTTTTTTGCACCAAAACTTTGTGTCCAGTAAATTCCGTATTTAGAAGAACTATCTGTTACAACTGCAACACCAATTTCCTTAAAGTCTGCATTCATTAAGTTTGTACAATGCGCTGGAGATGCTATCCATGCTGATACAGCTTCTTGAATAGTCTCTTGTCCACCAGCAATGTTTTCACCAATAGTTTTGTACCCCACATATCCATTTGCTTTAATACGATCATTGAAATAACTTGTATTATTGTTGTTTGAACCGGTAATATCTGTTTGGGTACCTGAACCATAATGAGAAAAAGTATCGCTCTTAGCCAAATCATAAGAATGCTCATAGGCAGAAGCGTATAGCTCATGATTCCAAGTTAATGCTGGTGCAGCAGATACTAAACCGTTACCATCTTGACAATCTCTTGCTACAGCTCTTGCATCATTAATCGCATTTAAAATTTCATCCTGAGTAGTTTTTTCTGCAACTTCATAAGAGGTATCAGTTGCTGAAGTAACGGCAGTATCAGCCGAACCACCACAAGCGATAAAGAAGAAAGAGATAAAAGTTAGCGATAAAGTTTTTAAATGTGTCATGATATTTCCTATTATTATTTTCTGTTAAAAAAAGTATACTACTATTAAACTTAATTAATATTTAACATTTAAAAATATTCTATAAAATTTATTAAAATTTAACAAAATAAAATAATAAATCAATATTTGTTATAATTTAAAGTAGATTGGCTTATAATTGAAGGTTTTTTGGGAAGAAAAATAGAGAGGTAGTACTAATTGAGTTAGAAGAATCTTTATTTTATATTGATTCTTCAATTATTAATAAGGGTCTTGTCCCATGATATTACCATATGGATAGTATTTACAAACCGTTACATAACCATTTTTATAGGAACCTTTAATATATTTTGCAGAGGCACAACCTAAATGTTTAGAGTTTTTCCATACAATTTGCGTATAGTGTCCACAAACATGTCCTATTTTACATTCTTCTGTAGTGTCATTATAATATTTTTTCTCATCGTACCACTTTTGTATGATACTTGTTAGGTTAGGTTTCTCAGTTCCAGAAAATCGATAAAGGTTTTCTCCATATTTGTTAGCTAAATTCGTACTATCATGTGTAAAGTTTCCATTTTTTGCAAGTTGATTAGCATGTCTTTGTGCTGCTTTTTCTAACGATTGACTATAAATTAGATTGGCATCTGTAAAATGTAACTGTCGTAATTCATTGTGCTTTTTTAAAGCGATGTTTTCTGTATGAGTTAGGATATTATGATTATCTTGCATGATCTTAGGGCTTACTTCTTGCTCTTGACAAGCAGTTAATATAAGAAGCGTCAGAAAAGTTAAGTAATAAATTTTTTTCATTACTCAATTACCAATCCATCTCTGTTTATCTTTTGCCATTTACCACCATCTAGCATGGTATGTTCACCTTCTTTTTTCTCTTTACAGCCTGTACATATTTCTGCTTCTCCCTTATGGAATGGAAATGCAAAGTCATAAATTGGTTTTAAGACAATATCTAAATTAGTATTGAAAAAGCCAATTTTACCATTTACCTTGGTTCTAGCCAGACCATCTGAGAATGGATCTGCACCGTTATCATAAGTTAAAGTTTGTATTTTTTTACCATCTTTACGTATATAGTAAAAGCTATTATCTATAAAAGCTGAAATTATTTCTTCCCCTTTGAAGTCTAGTTCTTTTAAATGGCTAGGATTAATGTAATCAGAGGGTATAGTATTTTCTTTTGGTATTGGATTGCTTTTAGAGCAGGAGAGTAAAAATAGTAGAGGGATTAACTTTAGAAAATGGTACATTTTAGAGCCTTTTTTTAATTATAGCACTCTAAAATATAAAATTCCCTTTTGTTAATTAAGGGAATTTAGAGAAGGTTTATACTGGTATAACTCTAATGTTTGGTGTACATTTTTCTTTAAGTACATTTTCAATAGCGAAAAGTGTACCTGTACTAGAAGACTCACAACCACTACAAGAACCTAAGTAAGTAATGTAGATGTCTAACATATCACCATTTTCTTTCATATCAAGAACTTCCATATCTCCACCATCCATTACTAGCATTTGACGAATGTTATCATCAATAACTTTTTCAACTTTTTTAAACTTCTGAAGAAGTGTTAAACTAGCAAAATCAACAGTTGGTTCTGATCCACCAATAGTAGAACCAGCTACCATTCTTTCTTTAGAGTATTCATCAAGTAAATCTACAAGATAGATATCTTTTTCTTCATGTCCACCAGGTTTAATACATGATTTACAGAATCCACCAGCTTTAGTATAGTCTGTAATTTGCTCAACTGTTGTAAGGTCATTAAGTCTAACTACTTCTTTTAGTGTATCAAGTGTAACCCTTGCACATTCACAAACAATTACTTCTTCTTCAAAACTTTCCATGTCTACATTCAAGTATTGACCAGCTGCTTTCTTAATAACATCATATGCCATTACTGAACAGTGCATTTTTTGAGGTGGTACTGATGGTGTTTCAGGTGTATCTCTCATTGCTTTTTCAACATCAATATTTGTAATCTTAACAGCATCTTGAACTGTTTTGTATTTACAAAGTTCAGCCATAACATCAGATGATGCAATTGCTGTACCACAACCAAAACTTTTAAACTTTGAATCCATAATAACATCAGTGTTTGGGTTTACTGCCCAGTAAAGACGTACTGCATCTCCACAAGATTCTGCACCAAAGTCAGCTACGATGAGTTTACCACCCATTTCTTCTGCTTGCTCTGTTGTAATTTCACCCATATTTTTTGGGTTGTTCATTAAATCTGTTACTTTATCACTGTACTCATCCCAGATGGTACCACCAACTAAACTATCTAATCCCATGATTTTTCCTTTATCATAATTTTGTTCGATTAAATCGAACCTATGGTTTTTATACCATGTTTAGGGTCAGTTGACTGACCACTCTTTTAATGTGCTTCAGCCAATCCACTCTTATGGCCCTCTGGGGCATAAGCAAATGAACTTGAAATCTCTCTAAGTCTAGTAACAGCTTTTAAAACAGTCTCTAGTGTGTAATCAATTTCTTCTTGTGTTGTGTAACGGCTTAAAGAAAATCTAATGGCAGTATGAGCTAAATCTTCATCAGCACCAATAGCTTCCATAACAGAGTTTGCTTCTAAATCTTCAGATGCACATGCTGAACCCGTACTCGCACCAATACCTGCTTGGTTAAGATCCCATAACATTGATTCACC
>CACVAR010000016.1 GCA_902727905.1 uncultured Sulfurovum sp.
TATAAGTACTAAATATTCAAGCTTTGTAACAAACTCCCTAGCATATTTTCTATCTCTTTTTTATGGGTCAGGTTTATTTACATTCAAAGTAATGACCTCAGCATAAGTCATGGTACTAAAGAAAAAAGATATGGCTAAAAAAAACTTAAACTGTCGCATGAGAAATCCTTTATCTAAAAATCTAAGTATACAAAAATCATGAAGTCAATAATCAACTTTTTTAAGAAATAAAAGCTATACTTGTACAATAAACTGAACATAAAAGGAAGTAGCATGACTGTTATAAACTATACCGAAGCCAGAAATAATCTAAAAAATGTACTTGATTCTGTCGTAGAAGATGCTGACTATACCATCATAAACCGTCGTGATGCAGAGGATGCTGTGGTCATGTCCTTAGACTATTTTAATGCCATGCAAGAGACACTACACTTACTTCGTTCTCCTAAAAATGTAGCTCATTTAGAAAAATCCATAGCCCAATACCAAGCAAGTAAAGTAGAATCCCATAGATTAATTAATGAGTGATAGACTACTCACTTGGACAGCTGAAGGCTGGAAAAGTTATCTCTATTGGCAAGGTCAAGACAAAAAAACACTCAAACGCATTAACAAACTCATCGACGCAACCCTCCTACGTGACCCATTTGAAGGCATAGGAAAACCTGAAGCACTCAAAGAAAATCTATCAGGCTTTCACTCCCGACGTATTGACGACACCCACCGTTTGGTTTATGCTGTTGAAGAGTTGAGTATTGTGGTTATTTCTTGTCGGAATTATTATTGATGTAACGTCCTTGCCAAAAGTGACCTGAGCATTTCTGTTTTTAGTGCTTTTTCAACGTCTAATCTCTAGTAAGTTGTAACAATTCATTAACACTTAATATCAAATAGTTTATACTTTAACTATAAACTTAAAAAGGTTCTGACATGACAGTAACAGCAAAAGATTTACGATTTAATATCTCAATGCTTTTTGATGTATTGAGCAAAGGTGAAGATGTTCTCATTACCTATAGAGGTAAAGCAAAAGCAAAACTTATTGCCTATAATGAGCCTTCTAATGATAAAAAAACAGACACTATTTTTGGAATGTGGCAAGATAGAGAAGAGGATGTAGATACAATGGTTCGCAACATGAGAAAAGGTCGTAACTTTGGTCTATGATAAACTGCTTGATACGGATGTACTCATTTGGTATCTTAAAGGAAATCAAAATGCTTATGACCTTATTCATAATATTGGTGAATTTACTATTTCTGCTGTAACCTATATGAAGTTGGTTCAAGCCATGAGAAATAAAGATGAACTAAGAGCTTTAAAAAGAGCCTTAAAACAATGGAAAGTTAAAACAATTTATATGACAGAAGAGATTTCTGCACAAGCACTTTTTTATGTTGAAGAGTATTTTTTAAGCCACTCCATGCAGTTAGCTGATGCCCTTATTGGTGCAACTTGTGCAACCCATGGAATGACTCTATATACAGCTAATGATAAATATTATAAGGTTATTAAAGAGTTGGAGATTTCTATTTTTAGACCTTGATGATTCATTAGGGTCAGACGTTGAAAAACCACTTTACTTCATCCCCTTTCTCACAATTTTAGAAACCAAAGAACGAGAAACACCCAAATATTTAGCTATCTCTATTTGTGTATATCCATCTTCTAATGCTTCTAAGATTATAGCATTTCTCTCTTGTTTTGTTTTAAATGCTTCAAAATGCACCTCTAAACTTTTTGCATAGGCTTGTCTATTGCCATTCTCTTTTTGTATGATTTTTTGATGTTTTATCTTTTCTAATGTCTCCAACTCTTCATCATTTAGTTTTATACCTATCAGCTCTTGTACATTTTCATAGTCAAGTTCAGCTAAAAGTTTTGAATGCAAACAACAAGCGACAGGGGTTACACCATTAGCAATAACAGAACCCAAAGTGTAAGGGTACTCTGACACCTCTTTCACCAAACCTACTTCCACAGGATTTTATTCAATGTATCGTATGAGTGTATAGTAATATTCATCATCTGTAAAAATAGTAGAACGATTCACTCCTCGGTTAATGACAGATGATAACCTG
>CACVAR010000017.1 GCA_902727905.1 uncultured Sulfurovum sp.
GAATTTACCCTGCTATTGATGTAACAAAGTCAGGAACAAGAAAAGAAGAACTTATGGTAAGTGCAGAAGATCTTCAAAAAGTATGGGCGATTAGAAATGCCATGCAAAATATGGAAGATGTTGAAGGATTAAAGTTCCTTTTTTCTAAAATGAATAAGACTAAAAATAATGCAGAATTTTTAGCCATGATGAATGAGTAATGTATAGTTTTTAACTATACGAATTCAACATTATGAAAATTGGCGTTTTTGACTCAGGGGCAGGGGGTCTAAGCGTTGTAAAATCTCTTCTTGCTGATAATCTTTTTGATGAGATTATCTACTATGGGGACACAGCTCGTGTTCCTTATGGTCCTAAGGATCAAAATACTATTATTCGTTATTCCCTTGAAGCATTAGAGTTTTTTAATAATTTTGAGATAGATTTATTGATTACAGCTTGTAATACAGTGTCAGCATATGCATTACCTGAAATGAATGCCCAGAGTTCTTACCCTGTAGTCGGAGTTATTGAACCAGGGGTATTAGCACTTGAAAATAGTGACTTAGCTAAAAATGATAATATATTAATTATGGCAACACGTGCAACCATTACTTCAAGACGTTATGAGTTAGCACTTGAAAAGCTTGGGCATACTAATATTACTTCTTTACAAACTGGACTTTTTGTTCCTTTGGTAGAAGAGGGTATATTTGAAGGAAAACTTTTAGATGCTACAATGGAACATTATTTCTCAGCTATTGAACAACCAAAAGCAATTATATTAGGTTGTACGCATTTTCCATTAATTGGAGAGAAATTAAAAAGTTATTTTAAGGATGAACCTATTTTAATTCATTCTGGTGAGGCAATTGTTGAGTACTTGGAAAGAAGATATGATTTAGAGGTTAAAGAAGAGGAAGCAAGTTTAAAAATTTTTGCTTCCGATAATGTAGCAGGATTACGAAAAATAGCTGATGATTGGTTATAGTATTCCTACAGCATCACGAACTTGAGCCATTTTATTGTTAGCAATAATTTGCATTTTTTTAGCACCATCATTTAAAATATCTTTGACTAAATCTGGATTATTGAGGTAAGCTTCACGTTTCTCTCTAGCCTCAGAAAATTCTTCCCAAATAAGTTCTTTAAGGTATTTTTTAAAGTGACCATAACCTTCTTCACCACTTTTATAACGTGCTTGTAATTCAACTTTTCGATTTTCATCTAAAAAAAGTGAAGCAATATTATAGATATGGCACCCTTGATATTCTAAAGGTTCACCCAGTGGTGTGGAGGATGAAAGAATCTTATTGCAACGTTTTTGTAACTTTTTTTCAGTTTCCATAAAAATATCTATGGCATTGTCATAAGATTTTGACATTTTTTGTCCATCAATTCCTGGTATGGTTGCCACATCCTCATTGACTACATGCTCTGGTAGTGTAAAAATTTCTCCATATTCATTGTTGAATTTCACAGCTATATCGCGTGTCATTTCCACATGCTGAATTTGGTCTTTCCCTACAGGTACTTTTTCTGTATCAAGCAGTAATATGTCTGCAGCCATAAGAACAGGATATGAGAATAACGCATGGTTAGCTGTAATACCTTTAGCCACTTTGTCCTTATAGGAGTGAGCACGTTCAAGTAGTCCCATGGGCGTAAATTTTGATAGCATCCAGTAGAGTTCAAGTACCTGTGGAACATCACTTTGAACCCAAAAAGTTGTTTTCTCTGGATTGATACCTAAAGATAAATAATCAATAGCAGCATCAAAAGTGAGTTCTTTTAACAAAGTAGCATTTTTTGATGTTGTAAGGGAGTGATAGTTGGCAATAAAAGTAAAAAGTTCTTCTTTTTCTTGTAGTTCAATCATAGGTTTCATGGCGCCAAAATAGTTACCAATATGAAGTTTACCTGAGGCTTGAATTCCTGTTAATACACGCATAGTTGTCCTTAAAAATAATGCTGTAAGTATAGCAAATTTTTGAGCTTAATATATTTATATTATCTTTAGTATTTATTCTAATATTTATATTTTATAATGTTTTATGGTGTTTTATTGTATGATAAGTTTACTTAAGGATAAGGTTATGAAAAAAATAATAACAATTTTGACAATCGTGCCTCTGATGGTATTTGCTGGTCTCAATGTAGGAAAAGTAACCAATACATTGTCTCATATAAAAGGGAAAAAAACATTAAGTTTTTTTAATGCGAATACGCATATCCCTCTAGAAGGTAAATTAAAACTTACCTCTTTAAGTACTGCTGATATTGTACTTTTTTCATCTAAAAAACACAAGTCAAAAAGTACAATAGTTAATTCATATAAAAAACTGAAAGAAAATAAAAATAGCATTGGCGCAATTTATTTGAAAAAGGGCAGAACACAGATTATTTTTGTAAAAGAACGACTCGATGCTAAAGGGTTAAGCTTAAGTCCTAAGTTTAAAAAACATATTTTACATGAATGGCAATTAGATCCATTAGCATTAGTAAAGGGCTTAAAATAGCTCTTTACTGTATTTTTAAATTAAAAAAGTATGAGATAAAAAATTAATGTTCACAATTAGGCACATTTTTATGTTAGAATGTTCCTATATTAAACTCAATTTGGGAGATTGTATTGAATAAGATTAATTTTTTTAACAATAACAGGATTTATTTTTATGTTATTATCGCTTATGCAATACTTTTTTATTTGTTTTTAAGTACTTATAAGGATTTGATACCTTTTGAAGATAAAGCAAAGCATATTCTTTTAAATGAAGCAATAAGTTTGGTTGACGATACAACCTCTAATATTTTAGAGAGTATGGTTAAAGAGGATGTGAGTTTCTTACATTCAAATTCAAATGATGAAGAATTACGTTTTGAAAATGAAAAACTGCTTTCTATGATGAATAGTACGGATATTAATTCATTGTTTGTTGTTTATGTCATAAAAGGTAAGTACTTCTTTTTATTAGATACTGATACTAAAGATCACGCTGACTTACACCAAGCATTTATTCCAGAAAATAATAAGGTTTTCTCTCAAGTTGTTAAAGGGAAAAAGAAAAAAGTATTTATTCAAAATGAGGTTAAAGATCTCTCTTTTACTTTATTAAAGCCTATTGTTCAGAATGGTGAAACTGTCGCCTTATTAGTAATTGATTATACTGAAAACCGTTTAACATCATTACTCAATATTTCAGTAAAAGCATTAAGTTATTTGTTGATTTTATTTTTAGCATTTGTTTTTGCATTTTTATTTTACATTATATACACACACTACAATAAGTACAAAATTTATAGAAATCCACAAACCAATACCTTTAACCGTATTTATATGATTGAGAATTATGAAAAAATTGATTTTAAAAAATACTATGTTGCTCTAGCAGATATTGACTTTTTTAAGAGAATCAATAATAGATATGGACAAAAAAATGGTGATAAAGTTATTATTGCTGTTATAAAAATAATAGCCAGACGTTTAGAAAAGTGTGATAAGTTAATTCAGTATTCCGGCGAAGAATTTCTTCTTTTAATTGCGAAAGACGCTAGAAATGAATATGAACTTAGAAAACTATTGGATGATATTCGTATAGATATTAATAGAGCAATTTTTGACATTGAAAATGAAAAAGTAAGTTTAAGTATTTCTATGGGAGTTCTTTTAAATACAGGGATAGAAAAATCATTACAGGATGTCATACATAAAGCTGATACTGCATTGTATGAGTCTAAGCATAATGGTCGTGATAAAGTTAGTTACTTTGATATTTCTCAACCAAAAAAACTTTATAGAGAAAAGTTAAAAGATATGATTGAGTCTGATAAGCTGGTTTGTTATTATCAACCAATTCGTAGCTTAGAAGATAAAACATTACATCATTATGAAGCATTATTAAGAATAGAGGATGGTGATAATATTATTTTTCCTGATAAGATTTTACCAGACTTGGAAGATTCGTATTTATATACTAACTTAACAAAAAGAGTCATTGAATATAATGTTGCAAAGCTTAAAGAAGACAAGAAAATGAGAATTTCTATTAACCTTTCTGCTGATGATTTGGTTAATGATGCTATTTTATCGATTCTAGCACAAAATGCTGATTTAGCAGATAGACTTTTAATAGAGATTTTAGAAAATAAAAGTATTGATTATAAGAAAGTTGAACTTTCGATTCAAAAGTTAAAACTTTTTGGATATAAAATTTGTATTGATGATTTTGGGTCGGGTTATTCAAATTTAAATCACTTGTTAAAACTTTCGATTGATTATCTAAAAATTGATGGTAGTATTATTAAAGAAATACACCATGATAAACGTGCTTATAGCATTGTAAAAACATTTGCGACCTTTTGTAAACAAAATGATATTGAAGTTATTGCAGAGTTTATTGACAAACAAGATGTTGTTGATATCTTAAAAAGCTTTGGGGTTAAGTATGGTCAGGGTTGGTACTTCTCTAAGGCTCAGCCTTATGAAGATTTAGATAAAGACCATAAGTAGTAGTTTTACTTATGATTTATTTAGGATAGACTGTTTTAATCGTCATCCATACGTTGACCACGTTTACGTCCATTTATATCTAGTGGTACACCAGAGAAGTCAAATTTTTCTCTAAAAATGTTTGATAAATAACGTTTATAGGAAAAATGAAGTCCATCTGGTCTATTGGTAATAATAGCAATTTTTGGAGGTTTTGTTTCATATTGGGTAGCAAATTTAATGCTAACTACACCACCGTTAACTGTAGGTGGGTGGTGTCTACTAATAGCATATTTCAATGTTTCATTAAGTGTCGACGTTGGAATTCTTTGTTTATAACGTTCGTAAATTTGAACAATTTCATCCAAGATTTTATGCACTCTTAGACCAGTTTTAGCAGATATGGTTATAAGTGGTGCATAGTGAAGAAACTTTAATTGATCACGAATATCTTCAACTGCTTTGGTATAGGTCTCTTCATCATCTTTATGTATATCCCATTTATTCAGTACAATCATACAACCAAGTTTATGCTTTTCAACAAGGTTAGCAATACGTTCATCTAACTCCAGAACACCAACAGTTGCATCTATAATAAGTAGAGCTATATCTGCTTCTTCTAGCATCTCTTCTGTTCGTCCAAAGGCATACTTCTCAATACCAAGAATTTTACCCCGTTTTCTTATTCCTGCCGTGTCAACAAAGGTTATTTTACGATCTTGATACTCTAAGGCTTCATCCACAGGGTCAATGGTTGTTCCTGCGACAGGGGAGACAACAACACGTTCTTCATTTAAAAAAGCATTTAGTAGAGAACTCTTACCAGTGTTGACACGACCAATAATAGCTACTTTAATGTCTTTATCTTCTTCTTCAACGTCATCTACTTGAACCATGTTAACAATATCTTCAAATGAGAGTTCACTGTCTTCCTCAAGTTCTAAACCTTCATCTTCTTCTTCACGTTCAGGAATGTATTCTTCAAGCCATGCATAAAAGTCATTCATATAACGGTTATGGCTTACAGACATAGGAAAAGTTCTATCTGCACCAAACTCTAAAAAGTCCCAATAGCGAATAGATTCATCCTTATCATTGTCTATTTTGTTAACAACGAGTGCTATGGGTTTATTTAGGTCTTGAAGTTGATAAAAAAGTTCTCTATCTTCTTCTTGAGGGATATTTTTCCCATCTACTAAGTAGATGATTATATCAGCATCATCAGCAGCACGTAAAGAGAGTTTTTTGACAATAGAAAACATCTCTGTACTGTCATCAATTCCACCTGTATCTATCACTTCAAAGTCACGGTTACCAGAGATAGTAACCATACGTTTTTTAATGTCACGAGTTGTTCCCACAACATCAGAAGTAATGGCATCTCTTTGTCTAAGAAGTCTGTTAAATAGGGAACTTTTCCCTACATTAGGTCGCCCTAAAATAGCAACTTTTTTTAATTTTGGCATATTTTTCTTTCATTAGGCTTGTTTACAATTTGAAGGGTTGGCTTCAGCCAACGTTGAAGCCCAGAATTTATTTGGAATTATAGCAAGTTTTTAATTATTCATTGATGTAGGCATACTTTCTACATAGAGTGATTGAGATGGAAAAGCAAACTCAGACTTATTATCTTCTACAATCTTCATGATTTTTAAATTTACATCTTCTTTTATCTCCATATATTTCGCCCAGTTTGCTGTACTTGTAAAGGTGTAAATAAATATGCCTAAGGAACTATCATCAAAAGAGCTAAAGTTTACTAGCATGGTCTCCTTTTGTGCTATCCCCTCATGAGTCCGTAACATGGTTTTAATATCTGTTAAAATATTTTCCATTTGTTCACTACTCGTATTATAGGTTAGTCCAATTGTCATTTTAATACGTCGTACGCCTCGTCGTGAAAAGTTTTGTATGGGACTGTTGGCAATAACTTGATTAGGTAGCGTAATAAGCGATTTTCCAAAAGCACGAATTTTTGTGGTACGCATACCAATGTCCTCTACTGTTCCTTCGACATCACCAATCTTTATCCATTCTCCAATACGAATTGACTTGTCAAGTAGCAAAGCAATAGAGCCAAAAAGATTGGCAGCAGTATCTTTAGCTGCTAGTGCAAAGGCTAACCCACCAATCCCTAAACCAGCTACCAGTCCTGCAACATTAATTCCCCAGTACTGTAAGATAGTACCCAAGGCAACAGCTAAAATGACCCCTCGTATAATGGTTAATATAAAGTTACCCATCTCATAGGATAATGCAGGGTTAAAGCGTTCTGTAAAGTGATATACAGCACCTCTTAGTGCATGAACTAAAGCATAGATAGCCCAAAAGACATTAAAGAGTACCATGGTATCAATAAATTTTTTAATAAATGGTGTATCAATGTCTAAAAGTGCAAAAAATAGACGAAAACCAATGGTTAGAAAAACAAAAGAGAGAGGTCCTTTTAATGCTGAGAGAATACGGTCATCATAGTAGTTTTTAGTACGCTTGGTAAGTGGTTGTAACACTTTAATGACTAGCGTAGCAAAAAGTTTACGTAAAGTAAAAAATATAATGAGTGAAGCAATAGCTGCAATGATATTACCAAGAGGTAAAGAGCCATAGTGTTCACTTAAAAATGCTGCATCTCCACGTTGGTAGAGTTCTTTTAATAAGTTTTGCACATAAGGAACAAAATTAATGTCAACTTTCTCAATAATTACATCGGTGTTGGTATTATTATTTTCAGTCATTTTCCCACTTTTACTGCGTATTTATTAAGTATTATTTTATCTAAAAAAATTGATATAATACTTCATTAAATCACAGTTGTTCCACATAACTATGATTAAATATACTTATAAAAATCATAGAGGAATATTATGAAAAAAATATTAATATTGTTGAACACCTTGTTTCTGACTTCTTTACTTCATGCCGAAACAATTAAAGCAGACTTTAAAGTTGAATTTGGGATTATTGGTGAAATTGGAATTGCGAATGCAGCGTTAACTAAAGATGAAAACTATTATGAAATAAAAGTAAAGTTAAAAGCAACAGGTATAGCAGATACACTCTCAGGAGGCAGAAAAGAAGAGCATGTTTCTAAAGGGCATATTGAGGATGGTATGATGGTATCCGATTATTATCAAGTGACAAAGTCACATGGGTCTAAAATGACAACGAAGCTTTATAGTATAAATCATAAAGAAAAAACAGTTACAAAAGATTATAAGCGTTGGAAAAATGGTGCATTAACTGTTGATGAAGAAAGCACTTTAGATTTTTATTCTGCTGATGATTTGTTAACTTTGTATTTTAATTTAGACAGCAAGATATTGAATAAAGAGAAAAGTAAACTATATGTATTTAAAGCCGTAGGTGCTGAAAAACAAAAAGGTAAAATTGAAGTTGCTATTCCAAAAAAATCTCAAATTAAAGATTATAAAGATACTTTAGGAGAGTCTGATGACTCTTGGTATGCCAAAGCCATTGTTTATCAAGATATTTTTTCCAGTGACAAAGGAGAGTTGTTGTTACGTATTGGGAATGATGGTCTTACACAAAAAGCTGTACTAAAAGATTTGATATTCTTTGGAGATATTCGAGCTGAGAAAATATAAAGTTAAAAAGTTACTTCCTTGGAGGTAACTTTTTAAAACAGTTTAGACATTTACTACTCTCTTTTTTAATAATACTTGATTTTCGTGCTTTTGTTTCTTGAAATTGTGGTCGGTAATGACGAACCAGTTTACGTAGTCTTTGATAGGCTTTTCCTTTTATTTTTACTACTTTAGCTGATTGTTTCTTGACGTATCGAGCAGGATTAACAGCTCGACCTTTTTTATAAAGCCCAAAATGTAAGTGAGGACCTGTACTTTTTCCTGAAGTACCAACATATCCTATGGTTTTACCTTGTCCAACATATGTTCCTCTATTTACACCTTTAGCATAACCTCTCATATGTGCATAGAGGGTTTTAAGTCCGTTGGCATGTTGAATTTCAATGGTTCGTCCGTAACCACCTTTCCAACCTTTATAGACAACACGTCCTTTTGAAGAAGCAACAATACGTGAACCAGAACGGGCAGCATAATCAATACCTAAATGAGGACGGTAACGTTTATGAATAGGATGATAACGTCTATGGGTAAATCGACTAGAAATTCTTTTCATATTTGGAACAGGGCGAATGAAACGCGTTGTATAGGTACGTTTGTACTGTGTCCCTAGTGAGTCATAGTATTTTTCATTATCCATTAAGAAGCCATAAAAAGGTTTCCCTTTAATCTCAATTAAACAAGCATCAATTTGTGGACTGGTATACGGTTTGTTATTTCTATAACGTTGCGTATAAAAAAGGATGATTCTATCACCCTTTCTCATTTTATGAAAAGGAATACTTTTTGAGTAAACTTCTTCTAGCTCTTTTCCATAATACCAGGTTTTAGTAGCTTTATATAAATCTTTTTTAAAACCATGTTTCATCTTAATTGAAATGGTTCTTTCTATAAGCTGGTAAGGAATTTCTACATATTTATAGCCATAACCTTTTTTAGAGTTTTTAAGTTGTAGCATTAATTCATCAGAAACAGGAATATTGATGGTGTCAATTTTTCCTTTTTTTCTGTTAATACTATAACTTTGTCCAGCTCTTATCTCTTGAATAAGTTCTTTATCTTCTTTATGCATATTGTAATAAACTTTTTGAGGAATACCATGCTTTTTTAGAAAACCTAAGAAAGTTAGTTTATTACTCCATTTGTATTCTTTAGCAGTAATATTTTGGGTAAATAGAAGGAGAGTAAGAAGTATAAGTAGTGATTTTATGGGCATATAAAAGATCTTTGTTTAAATTTTAAACAAATTTTAACTGAAAGCTTCTTATATAAATATGATAAAATTTCAAAAAATTAAAAGGTTTTCTTTGAAAAAATATATTTTAGGCATGGACAGAGGTATTTTGTTTATGCTTTTAGCATCACTCTCTTTTGCTTTCATGGGTGGATTTGCTAAAGTCGTTTCAGAAACCTTACCTCCTGTAGAAGTTGCTTTTTTTAGAAATATATTTGGTGTTGTTTTAGTAGGTTTATCTATTTATAAAGTACCATTAAAGCAGAGTGGTGGAAGATTTTTACTCTTGATGTTTCGTGGTTCAATGGGCTTTGCTGCTTTGTTGGCTTATTTTTATTTGATTGCTCATATCCCTTTAGGTGATGCCATTACCTACAATAAAACATCTCCTATTTTTGTCGCTATTTTTGCTTATTTATTTTTAAATGAAAAGTTAGGAAAAGGGGCATTATTTGCAATTGTACTTGGATTCATAGGTATTTTATTTGTAGCACAACCTGTAGGTGGCTCATTTGACAAATATGATATGTTAGGAATATTTTCAGGCATTGGAGCTGCATTAGCCTACACTTCCATTAGAGAGCTACGTAAGTATTATGATACTCGTGCCATTGTTATGTCTTTTATGGGTATTGGAACTTTAGCCCCTCTCATATTGATGTTAGTTACCCCTTACATAACTGTTTCTTCTGATTTAGATTGGATGTTTGCTGAATTTGTCATGCCTGAAGGCATTATATGGTTTTATGTTACAGCTGTTGGGGTTTTCGCAACTATTTCACAACTTCTTATGACCAAAGCTTATGAACTAACGAAAGCAGGGATAGTAGGAACCATCTCTTATACAAATATTGTTTTTGGTGTATTAATAGGTATATCCTTAGGTGATGCTCTACCGAATATTTGGACATTTTTGGGTATAATTTTGGTTATAAGTTCTGGGCTTTTGGTAGCTCTTGCTAAAGATAAAAAATAGGAATAGATATGAAATTAATAGCTGGACCATGTGTACTAGAGAGTCGTGATAATGTAATGCGAATTGCAGAGTCTTTAAATAAGTATCATGAAGATTGTACAAAAGATTTTTATTTTAAAGCAAGTTTTGACAAAGCAAACAGAACTTCATTAGATTCTTTTAGAGGACCAGGCTTAGATGAAGGTTTAAAACTACTTCAAGAAGTGAAAGAACAATTTGGTTATAAAATTTTGACAGATGTTCATGACTATACACAGCCAGCGAGTGCTGCTGAAGTAGCAGATGTACTTCAAATACCTGCTTTTTTATGTCGTCAAAC
>CACVAR010000018.1 GCA_902727905.1 uncultured Sulfurovum sp.
TACTCAGCAGCAGTTGGTAACTTACCTTTAAGTGCAACAACAGCAGCAAGTTCTGCAGAACCAAGGTATACTTGTGAACCTTTTCCAAGTCTGTTGTCAAAGTTTCTTGTAGATGTTGAGAATACCCATGCATTTTGCTTAACAGCTGCTTGGTTACCCATACATAAAGAACATCCTGGAGGCTCAATTCTTGCACCAGCCATTCCAAATACAGAGTAGTAACCTTCTTCTTGAAGTGTCTTCTCATCCATTTTAGTTGGAGGACAAATCCAAAGCTTAGCTTCAACTGCACCTTCACCTCTAAGTACTTCTGCATTGGCTCTAAATAGACCAATGTTAGTCATACAAGAACCAATAAATACTTCATCCATCTCTACTCTTAAACCAGCTTCTGCAACTTCAGTTAACGTTTTAACATCATCTGGATCATTTGGACAAGCTACGATTGGCTCGGTAATTTCTGACATGTTAATTTCAATAACAGCAGCATATTCAGCATCAGCATCAGCTCTAAGAAGTTCTGGATTCGCAACCCAGTCTCTCATTTTTTCTGCTCTTCTTTCAAGTGTTGCTCTGTCTTCATAACCTTGAGCAATTAACTCTTCAATAAGTGCAATGTTTGACTCTAGGTACTCAATAATTGGTTCTTTATCAAGATTAACAACACAAGCAGCAGCAGAACGCTCAGCAGATGCATCAGAAAGCTCAAATGCTTGTTCACATTTTAATGTTTCAAGACCTTCAATCTCTAAGATTCTACCAGCAAAGATATTTTTCTTACCAGCTTTTTCAACAGTTAATAAACCATCTTTAATTGCTTGATGAGGAATAGCATTTACCATATCTCTAAGTGTAATACCTGGTTGCATTTCACCTGAGAAACGTACCATTACCGACTCAGGCATAGTAAGTGGCATAGAACCAGTAACTGCTGCAAATGCAACAAGTCCAGAACCAGCAGGGAAAGACATACCAATTGGGAATCTTGTGTGACTATCTGCACCTGTACCAATGGTATCTGGAAGACACATTCTGTTTAACCATGAGTGAATAACACCATCACCTGGTCTAAGTGTAAACCCTTTTCTGTCTGTCATAAAGTCTGGAAGTGTATGCTGTAACACGATGTCTGCTGGTTTTGGATAAGCAGATGTGTGACAGAAAGACTGAAGTACAAAATCAGCACCAAAGTTAAGTGCAGCTAAATCTTTTACTTCATCTCTTGTCATCGCACCTGTTGTATCTTGAGAACCAACAGTTGTACATACTGGCTCAGAGTAAACACCTGGTTTAACACCTTCCATACCAGAAGCTTTACCAACCATTTTCTGTGCAAGCGTAAATCCTTTACCATTGTCTTCTGGTAATGCAGGAGTCATGAAGATATCTCCAGCGTCCATACCCATAGCTTCTCTAGCTTTTACAGTAAGACCTTTACCAATAATAAGTGGTACACGTCCACCAGCTCTCATTTCGTCTGGAAGTGTGTTTGGCTCAATCTCGAATTCAGATACAACTTCACCATTACACTCAATAACACCATCATATGGCTTAAGTGTAATTACATCACCCGTATTAAGCTTTGCAGTTGGTGCTTGAATAGGAATACATCCACCATCTTCTGCTGTGTTAAAGAAGATCGGTGCAATAATATCACCAATAACAACACCACCAGTTCTCTTACCTGGAATGAAAGGAATGTCTTCACCCATGTGCCATTGAAGTGAGTTAATACCTGATTTTCTTGATGAACCAGTACCTACAACATCACCAACGTATACCAGTGGGTTACCTTTTTCTTTAAGTTCTTTCATTGTATCTAATGGGTTATCCATTCTATTTACTAGGAATGAATTTGCATGTAAAGGTACATCTGCTCTTGTAAATGCTTCAGAAGCAGGAGATAAATCATCTGTATTTGTTTCACCAGGGATTTTGTAAACTGTTAATGTAATCTCTTTTTGCATCTCTGGTTTATTGTAGAACCACTCAGCATTTGCCCATGAAGTAACAATCTCTTTTGCCAATGGATTACCAGCATCCATAAGTGCTTTAACATCATTAAATGAATCATAAACAAGTAGTGTATTTTTAAGTTGTGCAGCAGCAGACTCTGCCACTTTCAAGTCAGAATTTGAAAGAGCATCTACAAGAGGTGCAACGTTAAATCCACCTAACATTGTTCCTAAAATAACTGTAGCAAATACTTTATCAATCTCTGTACAAGAAGCATCACCCTTAATAATATCATTTAAAAATGCTGCTTTAATGTAAGCTGCATCATCAACACCTGCAGGAATTTTGTTTTTAAACAACTCCATTGCATATTCTTTATCTTCAATTGGGTTTGCTTTAAGTAACTCTACAAGTGCAGCTGTTTGATCTGCTGTAAGAACTAATGGTGGTACACCTAACTCAGCACGTTCGGCTGTGTGTGCTTTATAATCGGCTAATAATGACATTAATGTCTCCTCTTTGGGTAAAATGAATTTCAGTAATTCTATACTAATAGTAGTTAGAATATAACTTTAACTAAGAGTATTTCTATCGGAGTTCCTATTTTGTGTAATTGTGTTACAAGCTTTAGGCACGTTTTAAATGCTCATTTAAGCTATTCGCATCTATTGAATAATCTAAAACTTGACAGTAGTCATTATTTTCTTTTTCTTCAGAAAATAAAAATGGAATTGCACCATTCTTTTTAATAATTTTAGCCATTATCTCATTGTTAGTATGCTTGTCATCAAAAAGTGCATACTTATATTTTTTATTTTCCAATTGCATCTTAAAGTCATAAATAGAATGGTAAATATCAACCTCAAAGCCAAGACTTTCTAAAATAGAATAATATATTTTTCCACTAAGTTTATTACTTTTATATAACAACACATTATTTAATGGTGGGTAGATTTCAGCTGACAATAGATTAATAAGCTTTGTATAATGTATTGGTGTATTAATTACTTTATAGATTTTTTCTTTAGGAACTTTTTTAAATTCACTTACTTTATGACTACTAACTAATACGACTTTAGTCTCTAGTTCTAATAAGCTATTGAGTACTTTATGATTTGGGACATAGTTATCATTTATAAAAAGAATCTCAGGTAACAATTCTTCATTAAGATTTAAAAGTTGATCTTCTTCATATATTTTATACATCGCATTGGTAGAATCGATATAGGATTCAAAGTTATCATCTACCTCTCTCGATTGATCTTTATTCAATACTAAATAACCAATTTTTGCTCTACTAAAATCAGGGTAAGTCCGTTCAGCTTTTTGACTGTCAACTTCTAACGTCAAATCAAAATAAAAAGTACTTCCTTTTCCTTTTTCACTTATTAATTCTAATGTCCCACCCATAAGTTCCACAAATCTTCTTGAAATTGTTAAGCCCAAACCTGTTCCTCCAAACTTACGATTGGTACTAACATCAGCCTGTGAAAAGGCATCAAAAATTTGACTCTGCTTATTTTTAGGAATTCCAATCCCTGTATCTTGTATAGAAAAACGTATGACTGCTTCTTCTGAAGTTTTAGAGAGTAAAGATGTTGAAATACTTATCAGCCCTTTTTCAGGTGTAAACTTAACAGCATTACCCAATATATTTAAAAGAACTTGTGATATTCGCGTAAAGTCACCTAAGACATTTTGAGGAAGTTTAGGGTCCAGAAAAAGTGCTAGTTCAATCTCTTTTTCTCTAACTTTTTCACCATATGACTCAATGGTTTTTTCAATTTTATCAATGATGTCAAAAGAAGAGTTTTCAATTTCTAAATAACCAGAATTAACTTTTGAAAAATCTAAAATATCATTAACAATCGTTAATAAATTATTGGAACTCTCAGCAATAATACTTAAAAACTCATCTTGCTCCTCATTTAACTCTGTAGACTGCAATAACGTTGTAAACCCAATAATTCCATTTAAAGGGGTACGTACTTCATGTGACATATTGGCTAAGAAATTGTCTTTCGCCATACTAGGCTCTTTAATTGCTTGTGCAAGGAACTTATACACTTCAAGTGTATTATTCTTTTTTAAAACCTCTTGTATACCCAAACGTTGCTTCTCACTCAACTCCTCTTCTATCTCTTTTAATGTCGCAACAACCTCAATGTTGTGTTCTTTTATGGCTTTAAACCCATAGAGTAAGAAAAGTATTAAAACCAAAAATAATATCGTTACTAAAACATAGATAAAAATCTCTTGTTCAAGCTCAATATTTTTATCAATTAAATAATCTTTAATCTCTACTAACTTATTCTCATCGAAAGGTAAATCGTCAATAAGCTGATTCATCATTTCTTGAATACTATCAGTAATCTCATTAGCATAATAATTTTTTGAACCATTCATATTTGACCTATCAACAGCCAAATGTATTTTTTGTAACTCATTACGAATATTTCTTAACTGTACTATGAAGGATTTGAAGTCTTCATAGCGAATATTATCATTTAAAAGTGCTTGTAGCTTTGAACTTGTTTCTTTACGTATATTGGTAAGTTTATTGAAGTTTTCTTCATTTTGAGTATTTAAATAGATACTTGTTTTACGCTTCTCTTCCACAACTGAAGCTAATAAATCATCTAAGTTCTCTAAGAGGCTAAATTCTACTAAGTATGATTTATTATTCTTATACTCTAAAGAAAAGTTGTATGCTTTAAAAATGAATAAAGAGAAGGCTATGAAAGAAAAAAGTAGAAAAAATAATATTATTTTTTTATTGTTGAACATATGAAGTAAAAACCTTAATCTTATATTTAATATATTATATAGATATTATATTAAATACTAGATTATTTAATTAAGATTAATTAAAGTATTATCTCTCTCTGACCCTTATTATTGGGGGCTGATAAAACACCCATCTCTTGAAGCTGTTCAATAATATTCGCTGAACGATTATATCCAATCTGTAATTTACGTTGTAAATATGAAATAGATGTCTTCTTATCCGTCAAAATAATCTCTCTGGCATCTTCATAAAGCTCATCCAAGTCACCTTGAACCCCAATACCAACTTTTCTATCTCCCTCCTCTTTTACCAAGTAACGTTCATCATAGTCAGGAACTCTTTGTTCTTTTAAAAACTCTACAATCTCTTCAATCTCATCTTCAGAGTTCCAAGGAGCATGAATTCTTACTAAAGTGTTACTTCCTGGTGGGGTAAATAGTGCATCTCCTTTTCCAAGCAGTGTGTCTGCACCTAAAGCATCCAAAATAACTTTTGAGTCAATTCTTTGTCCCACCCTATAAGATAATCTTGAAGGTAAATTGGCTTTAATAAGTCCAGTAACAACATCTACAGAAGGTCGCTGTGTTGCAACAATAAGGTGAATACCCGATGCCCTAGCCATCTGTGCTAATCTCGCAATAGAATACTCAACATCTTTTCCACCATTCATCATTAAGTCAGCTAATTCATCAATAACCACCACAATAAAAGGCATAGGGTCTAGCCCTTTTTTCTTTGCTTTTTCATTGTAATTATCAATATTTTTTGTACGACTTTCAGCCATCATTTTATAACGGCGTTCCATCTCACCTACCATATTTGATAAAGCAGCAATGGCCTTTGCAGCATCAGTAATCACTGGCGTAATTAAATGAGGAATGTCATTATAAATAGAAAACTCTAACATCTTTGGGTCAATAAGCATAAGCTTTAATGAGTCAGGATCGTTTCTATAAAGTAAAGACAAAATCATGGCATTAATTCCTACTGACTTACCAGAACCTGTTGTCCCTGCAATAAGTAAGTGAGGTAACTTTTTTAAGTCCGTAACAAAAGGATTACCTACAATGTCTTTTCCCATTGCCATGGTTAAAGGAGACTTAGAAGTTGTAAAGAGTTCATCTTCTAAAATATCTCTTAAGTAAATCGTATCTAAATTCTCATTTGGAATCTCTATTCCCACCACGTCACGACCAGGAATTGGTGCTTGAATTCTAATGGTTTCTGCACAAAGTGCCATAGCAAGGTCATCTTGTAAATTAAGTATTTTAGAAACTTTTACATTGGCTGCTGGTTTAAACTCAAAAGTGGTTACCAATGGACCCGAATAGATGTCCATAACCTCACCTGTTATTTTAAACTGTCCTAACTTGTCTAAAAGTTCATGTACCTTTCTATCTATCTCATCTTCATTGATTTTAGTTTTTGTTTTTGGTGCTTCTTCTAAAAAATCTAAATAAGGTAAAATAAAATCATCTGGTTCTTCAATACTCCCTTTTTCTAATTGATCCATAAGCTGACGATTTTCTTTTAATTCTTCAAGAATTTTTGTTGTACTTTCACGTTCTTCAGTCAGTTGTTCTTCACTTTTTAATTCTGCTTGTTCAACTTCTTTAGTAATTTCTTTACTAACTTCCCTAGTAGGCTCTACTTTAGGTACAGTAGGTACTTCAGGTTCAACTACTTCTTCAGATTCATGCGTTATCTCTTGAATTTTAATCGCTGCAATGTCTTCTAATGAACGATCTTGAAGCATAGGATTTTCTTTAAGGGTTTTCTTAGATTTTAGACTGGTTTTTTTCTTATGTCCTAGCTTTTTAGGTGTCTTTTGTTTAACTGTACTTCCACTCAAATTTTTACGTACTCTTCTACCAGCAACAATTGTGGTCATACTATCTGTACTTTTTTTATCAAAAAATGGATTTTCTATTTCTACCCCAAACTTGTTCCATAGATATACAGTCTTTGTTAGGAATAAATCTTTATATTTCTTTATTGTTTTCCAATATAGTCTAAAATCAGGCACTTCATCTAAAATCAAGACCAGAGAAATAGCTGTAGTTAAAAACCAAAGTAACCACATTCCAGCTTTTCCAACAGCAGGATTTAAAAAATCATAAAGACTCATACCCACTGTTCCAATATGGTAAATATCAACAACTAAAATTTGAAATAAAACTAGAGATATAAGTAAAAGTAACCAACCAGTATAAAATTCCATGTCCTTAACTAGATTACGATTTGTATACATTTTGTATAAGGGATAAATTAAAATAAGTAAATTAACATGGGCTAAATAACCAAAAAGTTGTATGTTCCCTTCGCCATAATACTTCCCTATACTTCCCACCATCTCGGTCGTGTGGAAAGATGTGGAGAATGCTCCAAATAAAAAAATTATAATTATTATTAGTATAAAAATATGCACTAAAACTCCTAAAAAATTTAAAAAATTATAACATTATTTAGAATAAAAGTCCCAAAAGTGCTTGATTTTTGGGGCTTTTTACCATATTTTTAATAAATTCCTTGTTATTTTAAAAAAATAATTGTAGAATTGACCATCAACTCAATTACAAAGGATGATTTAATGAAAAAAGCAGAGTTTATCGATGCAGTAGCAGAGAAGTCAGGTTTATCTAAAAAGGATGCCAACGAAGCACTCAATGCAATACTGGATACAATTACAGAAGCTTTAAAAGCTAAGAAAACAGTAAGTTTTATTGGTTTTGGTTCTTTCTCAACAGTTCAAAGAGAAGCCAGAGAAGCTAGAGTGCCATTAACTGGAAAAACTGTACAAATTCCAGCAAGAAATGCAGTTAAATTTAAAGTGGGTAAATCTTTAAAAGATACAGTAGCATAATTAACAAATTTTTAAGTAACATCGCTGTATAATCGCAGTCCAAATTCACCCACATAAGCGTGTTTTTTGGGATATGCCACAGTGATGGAACTGGTAGACTTGGTAGACTCAAAATCTTCTGCCTTAGGGCGTGTCGGTTCGAATCCGACCTGTGGTACCATCTTTAATATAATATAACTTCTTCCCTCTTATAAATTATAATAATATTTTTTTAATGTCGGCTTGAAGCCAACATCAACAATTAGGATAATCATGAAATTAGTCGTAGCCATTACCGGTGCTTCAGGTGTAGGTTTAGGTCAAAAATTTGTCCAATACTTACCCAAAGATATTGAAGTACATATTATTACCTCTAGCAATGCACTCACTGTTAATCATTTCGAAAATCAAAATGTTACCTTTCATGATAATAGTGACATTGCAGCTTCTATCGCTTCTGGTTCTTTTCAAGTTGATATAACGGTTGTTATACCTTGTAGTATGAATACCTTAGCCAAAATATCTTGTGGCATAGCAGACAATCTTGTAACAAGAGCTGCATCTGTTGCCCTCAAAGAACAAAAAAAACTTATGCTTGCACCAAGAGAGATGCCTTTTTCAGCCATTGCTTTAGAAAATATGGAAAAGCTTGCTAAATTAAATGTTATTATTGCTCCTCCCGTTATGGGTTACTATTCAGACTCTTCAAGTTTAGAAGAAATGGAACGTTTTCTTATAGGTAAATGGTATGATGTTTTAGGAATAGAAAATAATTTATATGAAAGATGGACATAAATGAGTACAAAAACAAGAGCAATTTATCCTGGTACTTTTGACCCACTCACAAAAGGACATTTAGATCTAATTGAACGTTCTAGTAAAATGTTTGATGAAATTGTTATCGCTATTGGAGATAACCCAGATAAAAACCCTCTATTTAATGTTATAGAACGTGCGGGTATGATTAAAAAAGCAACCATTCACCTTCCTAATATTACAATTGTAAAATTTAACTCACTGCTTGTTGACTTAGCTACCGAGTTAAATTCAAACATTATTATACGTGGTATTCGTACCGTAGCAGACTTTGATTATGAATCACAAATGACTTATGCCAACAATAGTTTGAAAAAAGATTTAGAAACTGTTTATCTTATGCCAACACTTGAATACTCCTATATTTCTTCTTCAGTTGTTCGTGCTATCTTAAAATTTGATGGCGACATAGCACACTTAGTTCCCTCAACTATTTTAGAAGATGTAAATGCTAAAAGAGAAGGAAATAACTAATGTACATACTCTTTGAAGGTATAGATACTTGTGGTAAGAGTACGCAAATTGAAATGATTGATAAAGCTTTTGAAGATGTCATTTTAACAAAAGAGCCTGGGGGAACAAACTTTGGTATAAAAGCGAGAGAAATTTTACTAGAAGATTCTCTCGCTTCAAAAAGAGCTGAACTTCTACTCTTTTTAGCTGACAGAGCTGAACACTATCATCAAATTGTTAAAAATAACAAGCATAAGCTAATTGTCTCAGACAGAGGTTTTCTCTCAGGTATTGGCTATGCTCTTGCTAATGATGATTTTGAGTTTGAACATTTAATAGCACTCAATAAATTCGCATTAGAAGATGACTACCCCAATTTAATTATACTATTCATTACCAATATGGAAACCCTAAAAGAGCGTATGGGAGCAAAAGAATTAGATGGCATTGAACAACGAGGACTTGATTACCTAATATCTGTCCAAACACATATGCAAAGTAGTTTAAAAAAACTCAATATTCCCTATTTACTAGTAGATGCAACCGATTCTATAGAGAATATTCATACTGTGATTAGTCAGAAAATTAAATCATTACTTTAGTATTTCTAATTTAATTAACTTTACTTTAGTAGACACAACGTCAATACGTTCTTTTTCTAAATCTACAATGTGTAAAGCTTCATTAGGGATAATGTATCCATTTGAAAGTTTTGCAAGCCCTGCACTCATTGCAGCAGAAAGATGTCTAATACAAAGTTTATAAGCTTCTGGACTTCCTTCTGAATTATAAAAAAGAGGTTCTTTATAATCTTTAATAATTGCTATAAAATCGTCTGACATTAATTATGCTTCAACAGCATAACCCTTAAGAACTTCCAAGTCTATCTCTTCTAAAATAGCAATATGTGTCGACTCTAAAAATACTTTTGGTGCTTTTCCATGTTCTATGGCTCTTAAAAAGTTACCTGTCGCTAAACACCATCTATCTCCTGGTTTCACACCTTCAAAACCATACTGAGGCATTGGTGTTGAAAGGTTATTTCCAACTCTCCTAGAATACTCTAAAAACTCTTCAGTTGCTAAAATACAAACGGTATGTCTTCCTTGATTATCTAATCCAGAATTACATGAACCATCTCTATAAAACCCTGTCATGGGTTTTCTTGAACAAGGCTGTAAACGCTCATTAAAAACATTAAGTGGCTTAAACATTTAATCTCCTTTTTAATTTCTCTTATTAATGCAATTCTACGCAAGATATACTTCATCTATCGTAAAATACTATAAAGAGTACTCAGAATTAATAATAGTTTTGACCTATGGCTCTAACTTTTACCCATATATTCAAAACGTTTAACCATTTTTTCTTCTACCATAACATTTTCAATAAACATCTCATAGGGACGAATCCATGTACTAGCATCACCATATAGTGTCCTATAAATTACCATCCACTCTTCAGTTTCTGAATGCCTAGCAGTCTCAAGAACCTCATAAAGATTACCTTTATAGTGTTTATATATCCCTCTTTTTACTGTTATATCTTTTTTCATAGTACTATTATAGTAAACTTCCATTTTAAATGAAAGCCTTTTTATAAAGGATAACTGAACCCCAAAGAAAAAAGGCAAAAAAACAATAGTATCTTAACAATAAGTT
>CACVAR010000019.1 GCA_902727905.1 uncultured Sulfurovum sp.
TAAAGGGAAAGATAAAACATTGGTTGAATATGCACTAAGTGACATACATAAGCCTATGGGTGTTTCAGAGTATGAACTCACACATGTTCTTCCTAAAGAGCTGGAATCATCTTTACCATCTATTGAATCAATAGAAGAAGAACTAAACAGTATAAAGGACAATTAAACTTGAGCTATATAATCGACACCCTAACAAAAAAAACAGGCAACCTAACAGCCATACTAGCAATAATACTAGCCTTATTAATAGGCTACGATGCCATGATGCGTTATGCATTTTCAGCAGGTTCAATAGCCCTACAAGAAGTAGAATGGCATATTTTTGACATTATATTTTTGTTTGGGCTTTCCTATGCTTTGAAACATGATAAACATGTTCGTGTGGATATCTTTTTTGCTTCTTACTCTGAGCAGACTAAAGCAATGGTTCAGATTTTTTCTATGTTGTTTTTACTTATCCCTTTTTCTTTACATTTTTTACATGGTTCTTATGATATGGCAGTTCAATCTTTTGTGCAAAATGAAGTCTCTTCTGATCCGGGTGGGTTGGGGTATCGGTTTCTTATAAAAGGAGTGTTGTTTGTTGCCTTTATTTTGTTGGTGCTTCAAGCTCTTTCAGAGATTATAAAAGCCTATGCTAAATTGGACTCTAAGCGAAACCTGTTAATAGGTTTTTTACTTATTGGTTTGTTTTTAGCATTCTCAGCACTGGACATGGCTTTTTGGATTGACCCTTTATGGTTGATGTTTTTACTGACACTCTTTTTACTTATGTCAGGTTTTCAAGTTGCTTTTGTTTTTGCTGGGGTGGCGCTCTTTTTCTCGTTGATTTCTGATGAGTTGGGTTTACATGCTTTAGACATGTTACCTTACCGTGTTTATGGTATTATGGGAAACATAACGCTTATGTCTGTACCACTTTTTATTTTGATGGGATTGATTTTAGAGAAGTCTAAAATGGCTGAAAACCTTTTACTTTCTATGGGGAAACTTTTTGGAGGATTGCGTGGTGGTTTGGCTATTTCTGTGGTAGTGGTTGGGGCTATTTTGGCTGCGAGTACAGGAATAGTTGGAGCATCGGTAGTAATGATGTCTTTGATTGCTTTGCCATTGATGTTAAAACATAACTACTCTCCTCAGTTGGCTACAGGGTCTATAGCAGCTTCAGGGACTTTGGGACAGATTATTCCTCCTTCTATTGTGTTGATTGTATTGGGTGATCAGATGCATCTATCGGTGGGAGATTTGTTTAAAGCAGCTGTGGTTCCTGGGATGATTTTGATAGGGCTTTATATTTTATATATTTTGATTTATGCCTATTTTAACAAAGAAGCTGCACCAGCCATTCCTAATGATGAACCTTATGGAGAAGTGCTTAAAGAGGCATTGAAAGTTATTACACCACCTCTTTTACTGATAGGGGCTGTTTTGGGTTCCATATTTGCTGGGATTGCTTCACCAACTGAGTCAGCAGCCATTGGGGTTTTAGGGGCAATGGTTTTGGCTTTTTTAAATGGTCAGTTTTCACTTGAATTGTTACGTTATGCTTCTACTGAAACTGTTAAATTAACTTCGATGATATTTATGATACTCATAGGTGCAACAGCTTTTTCATTGGTTTTTAATGAGCTTGGTGGAGACACAATGGCAATGCAGTTTTTCCAAGAGGAAGTAGGTAATAAATGGATGTTTATTCTCATTGCTATGGCAGTTATATTTTTCTTAGGATTCTTTATAGACTTTATTGAGATAGCGTTTGTGGTTGTGCCTATTTTAGTGCCTATAGCACATGCATTTGGGATTGATCCTATTTGGTTTGCCATATTGATAGCCATGAACTTACAGGCTTCCTTTTTGACACCACCTTTTGGTTTTGCACTCTTTTACCTAAAAGGAGCTGCTGGAAACTTGGTAACAACGATGCAGATCTATAAAGGGGTATTGCCTTTTATTGGTTTACAGCTTTTAGCATTGTTAATTATAGTATTATTTCCAGATTTAATTTATTTTTTTGGAAAATAGGAGATATAACATATGGATAATCATTTGAAAATAG
>CACVAR010000020.1:0-7019 GCA_902727905.1 uncultured Sulfurovum sp.
TCTATTTAGATAACCCTTTAACTGAAGATAATAAGTTAATTATTTCAGATCGTCGTATATCTATTAATGGAAGTATTAGCACAAAAATGGCAAATGAGATTACAACAAAGATTGACTACTTTAACAATAAAGATAAAAGTAAGCCAATTTTTATTGTCATTGATAAGTCACCAGGGGGTTCAGCAATGGCTGGATATCTTATTTTAAAAGCAATGAAAGGTAGTACGGCACCTATTTATGTAGTATTACGTGAGTATGCAGCTTCTATGGCAGCAATTATTCTAACTTTAGCTGATAAATCATTTGCTTATGCACATTCAACTATTTTACATCACCAACCACTAAGTTGGAATGTTGGTAATTTGACCGAACAAAGAGAGAAGCTTAAGCGTTTAGAAGCATGGTGGACTGAATTTGGTGGCGCAACAGCTAAAAAGATGGGAATTACTTTAGAAGAGTTTCAGAAAGAGATGTACAAAAATAATTCAAAAGGAGACTGGGAAGAATTGGCTGTTAATGCTCAAAAACTAAAGTGGGTAAATCATATTGTAGATACGATTTCAGATACTTCTGTTTTAGAAGAACCCCAAAAGGTAGAACCGAAAGAACCTAGTATTTTAAGTCTTCTCAACTTTGAAGAGACCATTAATGCAAAAGGTGAAGTCGTAGTCTATTTACCTCGTCTTTCACCTGCTGATTCTTATTTGATACATAACCCTGATGGATATTATCAATTTAGATAAGCAAGGTACTAAACGTTTTTAGAGTCTTACAACTGTAATTCCTAAGTTCCCCTTTAGTCCATGAAAGGACTGGAGTTTGGGGTAAGATTTTAAGTAGTCTATAACAACTTTTTTAAGTATTCCTCCACCTGTCCCATGAATAATCTCAACTTCATTGAAACCTGAAACAAGTGCATCTGATAAAAAGACATCCAGTTTGTCTACGGCTTCATCTGCATAGCAACCTAAGAGCTTTATAGAAATAGAACCTCGCCCTGACTTCTCAACAGCAACTTCTGTTTTTGGTTTCTTTTTTACTTTAGCTAAGCTACCAATGTATTTTAGTTGAGAGAGAGGTACACGCATTTTCATACCATCAACCTCTATGGTAGCATTATCTCCACGTAAACCAATTAAATCACCTTTGTTACTTCGGTATTTGACTCGGTCACCAATTTGTAAAATACGTTTTTCAGGTTGTTGTGCTTCTTTAGCTTGTGAAGAGAGTTTTTTATGCTTATGGGCATCATTTAGCAGTCGTCTACCTTCCGTAGACTCTTTGGCTTTCATGGCTTCTTGTGCACGTTTTGTGGCAGCATTGTAACGGTTTTCTAAGGTAGCAATGGCTTTTCGATGTTGCTCATTAAGACGCTCTTCGATATTTTCTAAGTTCTCTTTTTTCTGTTCAACAGCTTTGAGTTCGATATCTATTTTTTCAAGCTTGAGACGCATTTCACGTTCAAGTGTTGTAGACTTTTCAATGAGTTCATTGAGATTTTCTTTGTCATCTCCATAAACTTGTTTTGCTTTGGCAACTATGTGTTCTGGAACTCCATAACGTTGGGCTGTTTCAAAAGCATAGGACTTTCCGATGCTCCCTTGTAAAAAAGTGTAGGTAGGCTTACGATTCTCTTCATCATAAAGTGCTGCTATGAGTTCCACATCATCGCTACTAGACATGAGTGATGCCAAGCGTTTATGGTGTGTGGTTACAATGAAAGTTATACCTCTCTCTTTAAGCTCATCTAGCATCACTCTAAATAAAGAAGCTGCTTCATCGGAGTCGGTTCCAAGTTCAATTTCATCTACCCCAACAATGGCATTTTCTTGTTTGAATAGTTTAGAAAATTCAACCATACGACCTGCAAAGGTTGATATATCATTTTTAACCGATTGTGGATCGTCAATCACAGCCTCTATGTTTTTAAAGTGACCGACTTCTGTTTTTTCTTCATTACATTTAAAAGGTAAGAGATTTTTTGACATGTAGACAGCAGAGAGTAAAGATTTTAAAAGCATGGTTTTACCACCAGCATTTACTCCAGTTACGAGCATAATGGACTTGTCTAAGTCAATGTTTACAGGTTTTGGATTTTCTATGGCTGGATGACAAAACTCACTGAGTTTTACTACTTTGGACTTGGAGGGTAAGATGAATGAAAAATTATAAGCTTTAGCAAAAAGTACCCGTGCTTGGTAGTGGTCAAAACGGTCATACTCACGGTTAATAAATCGCATAAAGAGATGCCATTTAGACAATGTAGCTGAAAAGCTTTGACAATAACGGTAAACCACTTCTTCTTTTTTACTTAAGAGCGTTGCTTCTTTTTCTTTTAGATGTGAGATACTTTGAGGTAAAATGTAAAAGAATCCTGCAGAGCTTCGACCAACCACGGATGCTTTAAGAACCTTGTTGAAACCACCACGAACCATCAGTGTTTCCTCTCCATTTAAAAAGTGTACTTGTGTATCTACAAGGTATTCTTTAAGTCCTGAAGAGTGAGCTAGTTTATAGAGTTTCTCTTTTAGTTCTGATTTATTTATTTTTAGCGCTTTTTCTATCTCATAAAGTTCAGGTTCACGTTCAGGGTTAATGTTTCCTTCATCTGTAAAGTAAAGGATAATATCATTAATTTCATCATCAATGTCAATTTCTTGAATCCATTTATACAGAGGCTCTGGTAAACTTAATGCCTTAAGTGCGTTAAAGTAGGAAAGCATGGTGACAAAAGCGTAAAGTTCTTCAAGTCTTAGTACACCTTGTTTTTTTAAAATATTAATTTCACGGTCAAGATTAGGTACTTCTTTAATGGCTGGGAATTCTATTTGGGAGAGTGCTTTTATGTAACGAGAATGCTGGTTGATATCACCTTCCATCTCAATGTTTTTTTCACGTGCATAGAAGTTTTTAAAGTTATGTATATGTTGATCTAAGTCTAGTTTTTGGGTTAGGGTTTTCAATTATGTTTTTCCAATAAATTTTTTGAGACAATATTTTTGAATTATTTATTGGGAGGATTATAACATATTTAGAATAGGGTCAGATGAAGATAAAAAATCATCTGATGAGAAATAAGATTAGATACTACAGCCATTGTTTGGACAAGGAAAAGTTTTTGCAAAGGGTATGTTTTCACCACGGTAAGGGTAAAGTAGGGCTGCTTCTCCACAGTTACACGATAGGGTAAAAGATTTATCCATTTTTTGATATTTGTTGCTTATTTTTAATGTTTGAAAATCAGCAGCAGAAAGAAAACTTGAGAGTATTAATAGTGTGATGATATATTTCATGTCTAAATTCCTTTTTTATAATATATATTAACAAAAAATAATATAATACTTTTTATTGAATAAAGCTTAAAGATTGTGATTTTATTTATTTAAAAATGTTATAATTTATAACAAACACTTAAAGGATACTAAAATGGAAAAAGATTATAAAGAAGCGATTGGGAAGTCAAAAGAAGCGATGAATGAGTTAGAATCTAAAGTAGAAAATATTGCTGAGGACTTTGGACAAACAACAAGTGATTTATGGAATAGCTTTAAGAGAGACTTTTCGAGCATGAGTGAAAAGCTTCAAGAAGCTTCTGAAAATTTTTCTAAAGTGGGTGAAGAGACAACGCTACAAGCACATTTAGGTGCTATGGAAGCACGTGAAAAGATGGAGAGTATGAAAGACGATATTGAAGACTTCACTTCTAAGGTAGCCAAAGATGCCAAAGTAGGATTTGATGAGGCTGCTTTACAAGCCCATCTTGGAAAAATGGAAGCAGAAGATTTTTGGGAAGAGAAAGGTCCAAAGATTACAGCAGAGTTTAAGGAGTCAGCGCAAAGTGTTGAAAAGTTAGCTGTTGAAGCAATGGATGAGATTACTTCATTTTTTAGTAAATTGGCTAAGGAGTTTAAAGAGAAAAAGTAATTTTATTCTCTTGGTATTTGTTTTGATTTTCCTGTTCCAGATGCAAAATCATAAATGATACTTAAATAAGACTGCATGATAAAATAATATAAATATTCTGTCCAAGGAATACCTAGTATATAGTACTCATAGTTAGTATTAACTAATAACCAATATGAACTCCAATAAGATGGTAAAAATATATTAAAGATTATTATGTAGCCTATCATAATAATAGTTGTTGATAGAATAGAAGAAGACAGAGCAGGAAGTATTAAATCTTTTCTAATTGTAAAAAGTATTAACAGTGCAATAGTTACACTAATAGAAAATGCAAAAATTGAATTATATTCAAGGATTTTATTTAAAAGTAAGAATATTAGGACAGTACTTACAGATATCAGAGCTGATAGTTTTTTTCTACGTTTATATTTTTTTACATACTGAATAGAAAAAATAAAGTTATAAATAGAAATTGCTAAACCACCAGAAAAAAAACCGAATAGAAAATCTTCAATAACATAAAAGTGATTAATGTTAAATAGAGGGGGAGGATTCCAGTAGTCAGCAATAAAAAGGGGTTCAAATATGGCTGCTAATATCCCAACATAGATACCTATATTTCGCATTCGTAATCTAAGCCATTTAGCTTTTATGTAAATATAAAACCATATAGGAAACATTAGTAATGAAATGGAAATATATCCGAAGTTATCCATAGGTATTCCTTGTAATTAAAAATTATGTTATTTTTGAATAAGTAGGGCATTATAGCTTGTTCTAAAGTATTGATACCTTAGAGTTTATATTTCAATATAATATATTATAATCATAAAAAAACTTTTTATTTTAAAGTAGAAAAATGAGAAATAAATATATAGGTATTATGTCAGGAACAAGTTTAGATGGTGTGGATGTAGCATTATGTGAAGTAGATGATGAGGTTTGTTTTTTAAAAGCATCACATTATCTGGACTTTGACTTGGATTTAAAAGAAGAAGTACTTAGTCTTATAAATGGTACAACGACCATCAGGGAAGTTGGAGCTATTGATTGTAAGTTAGCCTACTTTTTTGCTAGAGCTGTTAATGAGTTAATAGCAAAAAGTAATTATTTAAAAGAAGAAATTATAGCTATTGGTTCACATGGTCAAACTTTGTGGCATGAACCAAATGCTCGATATCCTTTTTCCTTGCAACTCGGTAATCCTTCGGTATTAGCTGTTGAAACAGGCATTAATGTAGTGGCTGACTTTCGCTCGAAAGATGTGGCTATGGGAGGGCAAGGAGCTCCTTTTGCTCCTATTTTTCATAATTTTTTGTTTTCCCATTTAAAAAAATGTGCAGTTTTAAATATTGGAGGTATGGCAAATATCTCTATACTAGGAGATAAACTCTTAGGATATGATACAGGCTGTGGCAATGTACTTATGGATTTATGGATAAATGAACATAAAGGTTTAGCTTATGACAAAGATGGATTATGGGCAAAATCTGGCAAGGTTCATGTAGAATTACTGAATAGTTTACTGAATGATGAGTATTTTTTATTAAAATATCCTAAAAGTACAGGAAGAGAATATTTTAATAAGAAATTTTTAATAAAGTATTTAGAAGCATTCGATAAAATAACTGAAGAAGATATTCAAGCTACTTTGTTAGCATTGACTGTTCAGTCAATTGCTAATGAGATTAAACAGTTTGATGTTGAAGAACTTCTTGTTTGTGGTGGTGGGGTTAGAAATGGTTTTTTAATGGAAAAACTGGCAGAAGCTCTTCCAGCTACTTCAGTAAGTTCTACCGAGAAATATGCTGTAAATGCTGATAACATGGAAGCAATGATCTTTGCTTGGTTAGCACATAAACGACTTGAGAATGAAGTAGTTGAGTTAAAAACTGTGACAGCAGCAAAAAAGAATACAATTTTAGGGGCAATATATGCAAGCAATTAAAGAGTGGATAGCTGACTTAGGTTATGAGAACTATGAACTGGCTGTAATAACTGCTGATGCTAGTTTTAGAAAATATTATAGACTTAGTGTAGGAGAAGAGAGTTTTGTTCTTATGGACGCTTCTGCTGATAAAGATAGTATCTATCCCTTTATTGATATTTCTGTACGTTTACTAAAAGCGAAGGTTGAAGTTCCTCGTATTATTTCTCAAAATATTAAAGAAGGCTTTTTATTAATTTCTGACTTAGGTTCACAACATTTGGCTGACATGTTAAGTCCTATGAGTGTTGAGTTACTTTATATGAGAGGTATATCTGAAATTGTTAAAATGCAAGAGATAGATACAACAGGAATAGATGTTTATGATAAAACTTTTTTAATATCGGAAATGAACCTTATGGAAGAGTGGTATTTACGACAACATAAGAGTATATTTTTATCTGAAAAAGGTTTAAAAAATTTAGAAAAGATTTTAGAAATGATTGCTGATGAGGTTTTAGCTCAGCCTCAGGGTCTTTTTGTGCATCGAGATTTTCACTCTAGAAATATTATGTTGACATCAGGAAAGTTAGCGCTAATAGATTATCAGGATGCGATGTCTGGAGCATTGACCTATGACTTAGTCTCTTTGTTAAAAGATGTTTATATAGAGTTTGATACGCAAAAAATGGAGGAACTTGCTTTAGAGTTTAAAGTTTTAAAGGGTATTGATGTTTCAGATGAAGAGTTTTTACGTTGGTTCCATTTTACAGCACTTCAACGGCACATAAA
This sequence comes from uncultured Sulfurovum sp., assembly GCA_902727905.1. Classification (GTDB taxonomy): domain Bacteria; phylum Campylobacterota; class Campylobacteria; order Campylobacterales; family Sulfurovaceae; genus UBA1140. The sequence continues at coordinate 6,626 of CACVAR010000020.1, forward strand.
AATTCTAGGTATTTTCTCACGTTTAAATATTCGTGATGGAAAAAAAGCTTATTTAAAAAATATTCCTTTAACATTAAAATATGTTTTGGATGTTTGTTCTAAGTATGATGTCTTAAAACCATTAGGTGAATTACTTAAAAGGTAAGTATAATAACATAAAAGAAATTTAGGGATTTTTATGACAGCAATGATTTTAGCAGCAGGTTTAGGAACTCGAATGAGACCACTAACTAATAGTACGCCCAAACCCCTTTTAGAAGTAGGTGGTAAACCTCTTATTGTGTGGCATATTGAACAGTTAAAAGAGGCAGGGTTTACTAAGATAGTTATTAATGTTGCTTACTTAGGTCAACAGATTATTGATTACATTGGTAATGGCTCGAGATTTGGTGTT
>CACVAR010000020.1:7119-10424 GCA_902727905.1 uncultured Sulfurovum sp.
GGGAAAGAGTGAAGATATTAAAAAATTTAAATATACTATATGTTGAAGATGAAGAAGCTATTATTGATAAATATACTTACTTTTTGGAGGAGAGCTGTAAAGAGGTTTTTATTGCTAGAGATGGTGAAGAAGCGTATAGCATATATAAAGAAAACCAGATTCATTTAATTATTATGGATTTACTTATTCCTAAAATGAGTGGAATTGTACTCGCAAGAAAGATTCGTGAGGATGATGATACCGTTCCAATGATTGCACTAACAGCACACTCAGATAGAGAGATACTTTTAGATATTGTTGATTTAAACTTTTCATCCTATCTTATTAAGCCTGTTTTACGTTCAGATCTTATGGCTGCATTACAGAAAGTTTCTCAAAAAGTTGATGGTGGTAGAGCTGTTCCATTACCTTGTGATTGTTCATGGGATACAAAGAGCAAAACACTATTCTGTCATGATGAATCAATCTTTTTAACACGCAGAGAACTGAAACTTTTTGAGCTTTTAGTAGATAAAGCTGGTACACCCTGTTCTGATGATGAAATCTTTTTTTATGTATGGGGTGATGAATTTGATAAAGTAATTACCAATTCATCTATAAGAACATTAATCAAAAATTTACGTAAAAAAATACCTGCTGATTTGATTAAAAATCAGTATGGAGTAGGGTACAAAATAAACTTTTAATACTTCGTTGTTGTTAAATATTTTTTGCTAAATATTTTGCGACAGCATCTTCATCATTATTTTCATCTAATACTATGTCAGCTTCCTCTTTTACTGCATCAAGTGCATTGTTAACAGCTACAGCTGTTCCTGCTAACTTGAACATACCAATATCGTTAAGCCCATCACCAAATACAGTAGTATTCTCGGTGGCAATATTTAAGTATTCATGAACTTTTCCTAAGGCATGTGCTTTATCACTTAAAGGGTGAAGGATAGTAAGGAAATAACAGTTCATGTAGTTTTCAGGTGCTAATTTTATTTCTATACTATTAGAGAATACTTTAGAGAGATGTTGGGCTAGAGGTCGAAGTACTTTTTTTTCTCCCATGTAAACTAACTTAAGTGTATCTTTTGCTCCTCTAATGTTTTTTACATAGCATAAACGTTTATCTAAAGTATAAGACTCTTTGATGAGACGTTCTTGATAGTAATTTAACTGTGAGGGAATTTCAAATGTTTCATTGAGGGTTTTGTGGTCAGTTAGGGCAATAACATAGGGGTAGATATCAAATTTCTTGCTCTCTTCAATAATAGCATCACCGATTTCTTTACTTAAAACATTTAGGTCTATAAGCTTTTTTTCTCGGTTAGCTACCATGGCACCATCAAGCGTAATAAGAGGAAGATTTAGTGATAAGTCTTTTAAAAAGTCATTTGTTTTGGCAAAACTTCTAGCTGTGGCGATGGACAACATTGCTTTATCTACTTTTTGATTCCAAATATCTTTTGAGAATTGGCTGACAGATTGGGTACTGTGTAAAAAAGTATGGTCTAAATCAGTAATAAAAAGTTTTTGCATCTACACTCTTTTTTAAAGAGTATTATAGCTAAGAGTTTGCTAAACTTCCACTATGGAAATATTGCTACAAATAATTTTTGGGATGATTTTATTGGAGTTGTTAGAACTCTATCTATATAGGGCTCAAACGTTAACAGAGATGATAGATAAACTTTTTGTCTATTACAAACAATCTATATTTCTTTTTTTCGTAGTTCACCCAACTATTTATTTTACGTTAGGCGTATTATTATTTTTTGATGCTTTTAATTTTTATGGTATTTCTATTTTGGTACTTAAAACATTTGACATCTTTTTTAAAATAGAATTGATTAGACAGAAGTATTATGTGAAAGATATGGATGGTGAACTTTCAAAAATGATGAATATGAAGTTAACTACTTCAATGAAGATTCTAGGTTTATTAATACATGTCCCATTGTTATATATGGCAATTACACCTACTTTTGGCTAAATTTAACAATAAATTGAATATAATAGCAGTACTACAAACACTAGAAAATCCCCAATTAGCTTTCAAGAGGACTTATGAGCGAACAACAATCAAAAAAACATAACAATAATAAAAAAAGTAACAATCGAACACACGTACCTGTTAAGGGTTACAAAGTAGAAGATTTACAAAAAGAACCAATTGAAAATTTAGTTGCTATTGCGTTGAAAGAAAAAGTTGAGAATCCAAATGAATATAAAAGAAAAGATCTTATATTTGAAATTTTAAAATCACAAGTTTCTCAAGGTGGATTTATTTTATTTACGGGTATTTTAGAGGTAATGAATGATGGTTACGGTTTTCTTCGTTCAGAAGATGGAAACTTTGCCAATTCTCAAAATGACACTTATGTAAGTGGTACGCAGATTAAGCGCTTTGCATTAAGAAATGGTGATATTGTCACAGGTCAAGTTAGGCAGCCAAAAGACCAAGAAAAATATTATGCACTACTTAAAATAGAAGCCATTAATTATTTGCCACCAGAAGAGTCTAAAAAAAGACCTCTTTTTGATAACCTAACACCTCTTTATGCTACTGATCAACTTAAATTAGAATACAATCCAATTAAACTTACAGGACGTGTTCTTGATCTTTTTACCCCTATTGGTAAAGGACAAAGAGCATTAATTGTAGCACCTCCTAGAACTGGTAAAACAGAACTTCTTAAAGAGTTAGCCCACGGAATTACACATAATAATCCAGATGCATCGCTTATGGTACTTCTTGTAGATGAGAGACCAGAAGAAGTTACTGATATGCAGCGTTCAGTTCAAGGTGAAGTTTACTCTTCTACTTTTGATTTACCTGCTCAAAATCATGTTAGAACTGCAGAAATGGTGATTGAGAAAGCAAAAAGACGTGTTGAATCTGGAAAAGATGTTGTTATTCTATTGGATTCAATTACTAGACTTGCACGTGCCTATAATACAGTAACTCCTAGTTCAGGTAAAGTACTTTCTGGTGGTGTAGATGCCAATGCATTACATAAGCCAAAACGTTTCTTTGGTGCTGCTAGAAATATTGAAGAGGGTGGTTCTTTGACCATTATTGCAACAGCGTTAATAGATACTGGAAGTAGAATGGATGAAGTAATTTTTGAAGAGTTTAAAGGTACAGGTAACTCAGAAGTAGTACTTAACCGTTATGTATCTGAAAGAAGAATTTACCCTGCTATTGATGTAACAAAGTCAGGAACAAGAAAAGAAGAACTTATGGTAAGTGCAGAAGATCTTCAAAAAGTATGGGCGATTAGAAATGCCATGCAAAATATGGAAGATGTTGAAGG
>CACVAR010000021.1:0-6777 GCA_902727905.1 uncultured Sulfurovum sp.
ACCAATTTCACCACATCCGCATGTGGTACACCCGTTAGGATTCGAACCTAAGACCCTCGCCTTAGAAGGGCGATGCTCTATCCAGCTGAGCTACGAGTGCACATAAATATAATAATTAAACTAATATTAAGTGGTACGCCAGAGAGGACTCGAACCCCTAACCCTCAGATCCGAAGTCTGATGCTCTATCCAATTGAGCCACTAGCGCTTCTTTATTTGGGTGGTTAACTACTTAATTAATAATGGGGTAGGCGACGGGGCTCGAACCCGCGACAACCTGTGCCACAAACAGGTGCTCTACCAACTGAACTACGCCTACCATGGTTGTTTAATTTAACTATTACATTGAAATTTTAAATATCTTAAAGTGGTCGGAGTGAAAGGACTCGAACCTTCGACCCCCTGGTCCCAAACCAGGTGCGCTACCAGACTGCGCTACACTCCGAAAATTGTTTTAACAGATAAACTCTATCTGAAAAAGGAATGCAATTATAGGCAAAAAGTTTTTAGATGTCAAGAGTTATTAAAGGATTTAATTAAAAAAAGCTATTTAGCTTAAAAAATTGCTTTTTCGGAAACTTTTACATATTCTGTTATTAGACCATTATTATTTTCGTAAATTGAAACTATTCCTTCATTATATCCATAGTAAAATTCTTGATAAGTACCACTTTTTAGTGTACATGCTACTTGAATTACATTATGAAAAATTGAGTTTTTATTTTGGTAAGTATCGTAAAACCTTTCAAGACTACAAAGTTGAATACTAGGTGATTGAAATATACCTTTATCGCTTAATTGAAGAAATCTGATGATGTTGGTACTTCCATTAGGTTCATTCATAAGTATTTGACTTGAGTTGAGAAGTAGTGTGGTCAAGCCAAAACTACTTTGTCGTTCATATTGAGTACCAAATTGACGATGCGTTTCTATGTAAAAGTCAGTTTTTAAGTTGTTTTCATAAACATCATACTCCACTTCATAACTTGATGCAGATGTCATATAGTCCCACATGTCAAATCCTCGGTTTGGATCTATACCTGCTTCTGTACCACAAGCACTCAGAAAGAACAAAGAAAAAGATAAAATAGTTTTTTTTAGTATATTCATTTTATGAGTCCTTTAATTGTTCTATTTTATTATAGGATTGTGTCATAGTTGTGAATTATCGTCTTCTATAAGAGAGTGCTTCTAAAAGATGTTTCTTTTCTATTTGTTCAGTCTGTTCTATATCTGCTATAGTACGAGCTACTTTTTTAATTGAGTTGATACTTCTATGAGACAATGCAAAACGTTCAATGGCTGAAAAAAGAATTTTTTGAGCTTGGCTATCTAGTTGACAAAACTTTTCTATTTCTTCTTCCTTCATTTTTCCATTTAAATTACTTTGATCCCTTTTCATTTGTGCCTTGAAAGCAGTATTAACAATGACTTTTAGTTCTTGGGACGTGTAATTCATTTCATCATGCATGTTAATCTCTTGCATAACTACAAACAAGTCTATCCTATCTAGAAAGGGGTCTGAGAGTCTGTTCTTGTATCTTTTGACTTCTATTTCTGAACAACGACAAGATTTTTTCTTAGATAGAGCATTACCACATGGACAAGGATTCATGGCTGCTACAAACATAAGGTCTGCTTCATATTCAATTTTTGAATTTACACGTGAGATATTGACCCGTTTGTCTTGTAAGGGTTCGCGTAAAGCTTCCAAAATATTTTTTGAAAAGTGTGGAAGTTCATCAAAAAACAGTATGCCATTATGTGCTAAAGCGACTTCACCAATACGTGCTTTGTGAGACCCACCACCAAATATAGACGCTGAAGTTGCTGTATGGTGAGGAGAACGCATGGGACGCTTGGCTTTGAAGTCTGGTATGGTTCCATCTAGAAATTGATGTTTGGCGATACTTAACATTTCGAGTTCTAGCAAAGGGGGTAAAATATCTTTTAAGCGTTTAGCAATCATACTTTTACCACAACCAGGATTCCCTTCCATCATGAAGTTGTGCATTCCAGCTGCTGCTATGAGAGCTGCTCTTTTTGCTATGGTTTGTCCTTTAACATCAGCAAAATCAGATTCTATATCATTAGAGTCGTAAAAAGTTTTGTTATTAATTTCTATTTTATTTGCTTTATAATTGAATTGCGTAGTTGAAGCTTTAAATTCTTTGTTTTTGAGTAGCTTAATAGCCTCAGATAGGGTTTCGACAGCTATAAAATCTACATTTGTAATATGACTTAGGTGTGACATTGCCACTTTAGGTACAATGGCACGTTTAAGTAGACCCTGCTCTTTGAGTGAAAGAATAATGGGAAACAGTGTTGATGACGATTTTACTTTACCATCAAGTCCTAATTCTCCAAAGACAAATAGACCTTCCTCGTTGATTTCTTCTTTATTTAAAGCGTTTAATAAAGCAATGGACAAATCAAAGTGTGTACCTGACTTTTTAATGTCTGAAGGGCTTAGGTTAATCGTAATTTTAAGTGGAGGAAAAACAAAGTCGTTGGTTAGTAGGGCAGACTTGACACGCTCTTTTGCCTCTTGAATATCTGATGAAACTAAACCAACTACTGAAAAACCAGGTAATCCTTTAGTAAAGGTTGCTTCTACTTCTATGGTCTTTGCTGATAAACCATCTAGGGTGGCACAGGTTAAATAGTTAACAATATTCTTCTTTTTAGTTTTTCTTATAGGACGCTTTTTAAGTGTAATATTATCGTTTGGTGGAAGTTTACCACTATGATTATTTTGGCTCATAAGTAATTATCACATAAAAAAATATTTTATGTTTTAAATATGTCAAATTGTAATGTTTTTTACTAGTGACTATTGAAGCACACTTCGATATTAAAATGAATCTTAAAAAAATATTACTTACTCATAGCACTTTGACGAATACATGTTATAATCTCTATTAGTAAAAATAAGGCTTATTAATATGTTATTTAAATATAAAGGTATGACAAAACAGGGTAAAAGTGCAAAAGGTAGCATTGAAGCCTCTAGTATGGATGAAGCAAAACAGAAATTAAAATCACAAGGTATTTTTTATCAAGATATTTCTGAAACTTCCCAAATTACCATGAAGAACTTTTCTAAACGGGAAATGCCAGGACCACTACTCTCTTCTTTCGCTAAAGAACTCTCTTCTTACTTGAACTCTGGTATGGCAGTACTTACAGCCATAAAACTTATAGAGGGTCAACATGCTAAAGAGAAAAAGTATGCATCATTTTTGGCATCACTCCGAACCATGATTGAAGAGGGAAAGTCACTCTATCATGCTTTAGGTTCTCAGTCTGTCTATGCCATGCCGGATTTTTTTCTGCAAAGTATTAACGTTGCTGGGCAAAGTGGTAAGATGGTTCCGGTACTTATTCAAATGGGTTCATTTTTCTCTTCACAAGCTAAGGTGAAAAAGCAAGTAGGTAATGCTATGGCGTATCCACTATTTATTTTTATTGTTGCTATTGGTATGACAGGTTTCCTTATTGCTTTTGTTGTTCCTAAGATTACGGGAATTTTTAAAGATACAGGACAAGAGTTACCTGACATAACACAATTTGTTTTGGGTATTTCTGATTTTTTATCAGCTCATTACATAGCACTGATATTAGGCTTTGTAGGGCTTATTATTGCATTTAAATCAGCATATAAGTATTCTAAAGGCTTTAAAAGGGCTTATGATGGTTTTATGCTAAAGATGCCTGTTATTGGTGAATTGATTCAAAATCATGAACTAGGACGCTTTTCATACATTTTAGGTCTTATGCTAAACTCTGGTGTCTCTTATGCTCATGCTGTTAAACTAGCAACCACAACGTTTTCAAATGCTGCAATGCGAGAAAGTTTTGAACGTGCATCTGAAAAAGTTATAGAAGGTAATAAACTGTCACACTCTTTACAACGTGGTAAAGGTATACTTCCAAAACGTAATTTTATGCAAGCATTAGCCTTGGGTGAAGAGTCAAGTGAAGTTGCTAGTATCTTATCCAATGTTGCAGCTTTATATCAAGAGGAGAATGATGATAAGTTAAAGTTACTTCTTTCTCTACTTGAACCATTTATGATGCTCTTTATTGGAGGCGTTGTTGGTTTAATTGTCTCTGCAATGCTTTTACCTATCTTCTCTATGAACTTAGGAGCTTCATAGTTTATTAGACTTCTTATGCTACAATCACTTCAGAATTAAGAGGAGTGATAAATGGCAAAGAAACAACGTTTTAGAGATACTAAGCAAAAGAGAGAGACTAAAACCAATAAGATGGAAAAACCACGTATTCCTTTTGCCACATCTGGGATTAAAGCAAAAGCATTTTTAACCGATATTTTTATGTTATTAATGCCTCTATTATATATCAGTATTTATCTCATTCATGATGGGTTAGAAGACATTGCTAATCACCGTTTAGAAGCTTGGGCTTATGCGATGGTTCCTTTTTTATTAATCCTCACATTATTTATGTTTAAAGATGCAGGACGAACTCCTGGGGCAAGGGCGCAAAGTTTAAAGGTTATTGATTTTCATACTTTAGATAAACCCTCTCTCTTTTCAATTGTTTTTAGAAACTTTTCCCTATTATTTTCAATTTTTATTCCTATTTTTTGGCTTATTCCTTTTTTTAGAAAAGACAAGCGAATGTTACATGACTTTTTAAGTGCTACTTGTGTCATATTTGACCCTAATCCACCTAAGGAGAAAGTATTTAAAGCAGCGTAATGCGTATTTATCTTTCGCTGTTTTATTTCTCTTATTTCTCTTTAGTAGGTGTTTATGTTATGTTTATGCCAGAGGCATTAACAGGTTTTGGCTATAGTAAGTCAGAAGTAGGAACAGTTTATGCTGTTGCACCTATTATCAGGTTTCTCCTCCCTTTTATTTTTAAATACTATATTAAATTAACAGCTAAAATTTATTTACTTGCCCTTTTTTTAACCTTTATTGCAAGTTTGTTATTTATAGGTACAGTACATAATTTTTACTTTCACCTTTTTTCAAATGCCATTTTAGGTGCTGCTATGGGAATTACATTACCTTATGTAGAGACCATTTCACTACAACAACTCTCTAAGAAAATGTATGGGAAGATTCGTCTTTGGGGTTCGGTAGGATTTATTTTAATTGCACTTTGGTTAGGAAAAATAGATGCTTCCCCTATAGAAATTATTTACTATTTATGTGTTACAACATTTTTCACATGGATATTTGGTTACTTTATTTTACAGTTCGATACTTATGAAGCTACAAGAGAATCAGACATAGAAAAAGGTTTTTCTTTACAACGCTATTGGGCATTCTGGGTAAGTATTTTTTTAATGCAAGTTGCTTTTGGAGGTTTTTATACGTTTTTCACTATTTATGAAGCTGAGCAGGGGGTAAGTAAGGAGATTATTTCGTACCTTTGGTCATTTGCTGTTGTTTGTGAAATACTTATGCTGTATTTTCAAGGTCCATTATTACAACGGAACTTATTAACCCTTTTAAAGGCTGCAACGCTTATTACAGCCTTTAGATGGTTGTTACTTTACCTTTATCCTTCATCTTTAGAAATAACCTTTTTTAGTCAATCTTTACATGCTATCTCTTTTGCACTTTATCATACAGCTGCCATTAGCTATGTTTTCTCAATCTATACACAAAAACGTCTGGCACAACAGTTTTTTTTAGGCATTTCATTTGGTTTAGGTGGAGGAGTAGGTTCTTTGGTTTCGGGGTATATTTATGAAAGTAAGGCGTATGGGGAGTATCTCTTTTTAGTAGAGTCATTAATTACCATAGCTGCTTTTATAATGCTACTTATTCATACAAAGCGTAAAAAGGCTATTCTCTTAAAAGAGTAGCCTCTTATTGGTTGAGTTTAGTCTGATTTTTTAGAGCTAGTAACTTCACCACGTTCAACACGTTGGGAAAATTCTGTCTCTTTACCTTCTGCTAATTCTTTGGCTTGTTCTATCCAGTTTTCACGCTTTATACGTCCAGGGAATGACATAGAGTTATCTAACCATTCAACTTCTTTATTACTAAGCTTTGCTATTTGATCAAAATGGTAAATACCGGTTTCATTAAGCACAGCTTCTAAAACTTTACCAACACCTTTAATAAGTTGAAGGTTGTCTTTACCCCCTTCTCTAGCTTCAGTTAAAAGTACAGGTTGAGTACCAACTTCAACTGTTTCTAGTGTTTCATCTGTATTGTCCATTAGTGTTGCTGTTTTTTCAGTGTTTTTATTATCTACATGCAGTTCATGACTGTTGTTTATTTCTCCTGCACATGTATTCTTGTCTTTACAAGTAGCTTTACCCATTAAGTAACCTATGATCCAACCTAGTAGTGCTGCCAAAATAAGGCAGATGATTATTTGTGATGCAACTTCAAACATGTTATTCTCCTAATATTTTAAATTCAACACGACGGTTTATTCGTCTGTTCTCTTCAGTATCATTAGATACAAGTGGTTTAGTTTCTCCGTAACCTACAGCTTTTATTCTATTAGATGAAATTTGCATGTTAATGAGGTTGTTTTTGACGCTATCTACTCTTGCTTGTGATAAATTTAGATTATGTGTTTCATCACCAGAGCTGTCTGTATGACCACCAATTTCTACATTAACACTTGGGTTTTCTTTTAAAACAGTTGCTATTTCACTAACAGTATTAATACTTTGTTCCGTTAGTGTTGCTTTGTTGAGTTCAAAGTTGATATCTTCAAAACTAATTATTTTTTTGATTTTTGCTTCAATTTTTTCAGCTTTTTCAACAGCAATAGCTT
>CACVAR010000021.1:6877-10348 GCA_902727905.1 uncultured Sulfurovum sp.
TTACTTGGGTACTCTTAATGGTATTGGATGGTACTACCCGATCTTTGGCTATTTTACTGGTATGACACCAAGTACATATGATGATTAACAGTAACAATAAAAATAGTAGAATGGGAATCCATTTATTCTTATTCATCTTCTCTCCTTTTTTATGAAAAAATATGATTTTTTGAACAAAATCATAACTATTATATATTTTTATGAATTATCTTAGCTGAAAAGAATATTTTTTTAGAAAAAAAGTTTTAAAATAAATAAAATTATAATAATTTAAATTGTTTTTCTTTATTTAGAGTAGGTGAAGAGAAACATCTTAGTCAAGACTAAGATGTTGAGGGGTATTTATGCCATAAATATAACAGGTGTAATAATAGGATAACGTCTTTTTGTTCTAACAACAAATTTGCGTACAATACTGGCTATGTTGTCTTCAATCACTTTAGGACTAGAAGTCTGTTTCTCATCTGCATTGATTAGGAAAGTATCAATAATATTTTCAATCTCATGTGCAAAACGTTTACTCTCTTTTTCTGGAACAAGTCCTGAAGAGGAAACAACAGCTTTACCTATAAGCTTTTTTGTCTCTTTGTTAATTTGCATGGCAATATTAACAATACCATCTGCTGCTAGTTTTTGTCTATCTTCGACAACATCAGCTTTAATCTCTTTGTTGTTCTGATTATCAATATAACTTTTACCTGTTTTAACAGCTTTTACCTTTTTAAGATATTTGGTTGCTATTTCAATTTGGTCACCATCACTCATCAGTAAAATATTTCTTGGGTCTACACCACAATCAATGGCTGTTCTTGAGTGCTTATAGATATGGTTGTATTCACCATGAACGGGTAAGAAGAACTTAGGTTGAATTAAACGTAAAATTAGTTGTTGCTCACCTTGTGATGCATGACCAGATACATGAATGTTATCAAAGTCTTTATATCTTACTGTTACACCAGCTTTTACAAGTTTATTCATAAGGGATGAAACTGAGCCTTCATTACCTGGAATAGCATGTGCTGAGATAATAATGGTATCAGATGGTTTTAATTTTACATGTCTATGTTCATTAGAAGCCATTCTTGAAAGAGCTGCCATGGCTTCACCTTGTGAACCTGTAGTAACAATAAGTATTTGATCTTCAGGATATTTTGGTACTTCATGAGCATCAATAAAATGTTTATCTGCTAAGTCAACATAGCCTAGTCTTCTTGTTGTTTCAATGTTACGCTCCATAGAACGACCAATAACACAGATTTTTCTACCAGCTGCAATTCCTCTTTCCATGGCTTGGTACACACGGTGTGTGTTTGAAGAGAAAGTAGACATAAGGACACGACCTTTTGCCAATTGGAATAGAGTGTCAAATGTTTTACCAACAACAGCTTCAGATTTAGTGTAACCTGGATTATGAGAGTTAGTACTGTCAGAGAAAAGACAAAGTACCCCTTTAGCCCCATAATGTGCAAAACGTTGTAAATCCATAGTTTGGTTGTCAATAGGAGTATGGTCTACTTTAAAGTCTGCTGTATGAATTAGTGTTCCTACTTTAGATTCAATCGCCAATGAACAAGCATCAATAATTGAGTGCGTGTTGTGCATCCATTCTAATTTAAATGTCCCAATGTCATATTGCTTTCTTTTTGTTACATAGTTAAAAAGTTTTACATTTTCCATAAGACCATGTTCTTGAAATTTATTTTCAATCATTGCCAAAGCAAGAGGTGTCCCCCAAATAGGAAATTGAAGTTCTTTATAAAGGTAGGGAACGGCACCAATATGATCTTCATGAGCATGGGTAATAATGACAGCAACAATTTTGTCTTTAATAGCATGTAAATAAGAGAAATCAGGTACTAAAATGTCTACACCATGCATGGTTTCATCTGGGAATGACATACCTACATCAATTACAAATGCACATTCATCATCTTCCATTACAGCCATGTTTCCACCAATTTCACCAAGACCACCCAGTGGGGTAAATCTTACTTTATTGTTGTTATCCATATTAATTTGTTTCCAAGGATTCATTCTTGCATCGTTTACAGCAACGTTTTCAGCAATAGAAGCTTTCATCGCCTCAGACATTGGACCTGGAACAAACTTCTTAGGACGTCTTCCACCTCCACCACCATTCTTATTATTGTTTGATTTTTTAGCATTTGGATTATTATGCTGAGGTTTTTTAGGGTTTTGTTTCTTATGCTGAGGTTTTTTAGTACTTGGATTTGCTGCTGTTGTTTTTTTATTACCATTTACTTCTTTGTTTGGTTTTTCAACATTACCATTGACTTCACGTACGGGTTGTTCTTTATTACCGTTTACTGTTTGCTTATTATTTTGTTGTCTTCTATGTGGGTTTCCAGCTCTCTTCGGTCTTTCGGGACGATCTCTTCTTGGTTTTTTTTCTTCAGAAGTATTTTGGGATGTTTTATTCTCATTATTTTCATTATTGTTGTTTTCCATCTATATTATCCTTGTTTAATTCAGTATATAAGTGATGATACATAGATGTCTCAGCTTCGTGAGGTCTGATAGTTAGACTTATTTCCAGCTCTGTTAATAGAACTTCAATCTTATTTTTAGAGTAGTGGGTACTTAAGTTTTTAGAAAGTTTTTTTCTTGGTTGCTTGAAAGCGACCTTGAGAAAGTCTTCAAAATCTTTGTTGTCTTCACTACGATTTTTACGTATTAAAAGGATGGCAGAGGTTACTTTTGGTGGAGGAACAAAGTTTTCTGCTCCTACATCAAAGAGAAGTTCTCCAAAGCCCACTGTTTGTGTTAAAACAGAGAGTCCTGAAAAAGCTTTTTCCCCTGGTTGTGCTGAAAACTTCTCAGCTACCTCTTTTTGAACCATGACCAGTACAGATTGGCAGTGTTCATCTTTTAATGCTTTTAAAATAATATTGGTGGCAATATAGTAGGGTAAATTGGCTACTAAATGATAATCTTCGTTTAGTAGAGAATTTTCTTCCCAACGCTCAAGCACATCTCCACAATTTATTTTTAGCGTGTCCGTGTGGATGGCATCGCTAAAAGTTGTCTGTAGATGCTCACATAATCTTTTATCAACCTCAAATGCTGTGACATTTCGAGTTAGAATTAACTCTTTGGTTAAATCACCTAAGCCAGGCCCAATTTCTGCAACCTTTAAGTTGTCATTGGGAATCGATTGGATGATCCGTTTTATAATTGCGTCATTTTTTAAAAAGTTTTGACCATATCTTTTGTTCGCAAACTCTGATAAGTTTTCAATTTTATTCATTCTACACCATTCTTACTTAATATATAGTTATCTATTTTGACTATTTGGCTATAATTTTAGCATAATTAACCGTAGGTTTGACCGTGTCAAACATCAAATAATGTTTTATATTTTAATTTATATTGAGATTAAATGTTTGAGCTATTGAAACCTAGAGTAAGGAAAAGAATGGAATATTTTGCAAAACGCATAATACCTTGTTT
>CACVAR010000022.1 GCA_902727905.1 uncultured Sulfurovum sp.
GTTGTGTTTTTATGCACCTAAAAAAACAAATGTATTATGATTTAGTTTACATGGGTATAAAGATGTTTTTCTTTTATATGTTACTTGTATTGTAACAGTGAAATAATAGTTTGATCTCTAAAATTAGAACCCAAAGCGCTTTATCTTTGTGTTATTGACTTATTGTCTCTATCTATATTCGAATTTTGCAACTTTTTAGAAAAAAAATAGTACTATATAAAAAGCACTTTTTATATTTTTTAATCCAACGAGCAAAAAACAAAATGAATAAAGATTTAACGACATCAAATATTCATAGGAAAAATATTTTAAATAACAATTATGCATTACAAGAACTTTATAAAGAAATTGCTTTTAGTGGATTAATGTTTGAAGGCAAGTATCGTTTTACTAAAAAACAGGTTTCTGTTTTTTTTGAAATTGACGATAGAACTGTTGATAGATACCTAGAAAAATTTAATACTGAATTTAAAGACGCTGGATATGAAATATTAGCAGGGATTAGATTAAGAAACTTTAAGTCAATCAAACTCGACGACATTCATGTCGTCGAGTTTGAAGAGCTAGGTATACCAAAAAATAGTCCTTCTATTGGTGTTTTTACGTTTAAGGCATTCTTAAATTTAGGCATGTTACTAACGGAAAGTGAAAAAGCAAAAAGCCTTAGGTCTTTTATTTTAGACATAGTTATTGATTCTATAAATAAAAAATTAGGAGGAAGTACTAAATATATCAATCAAAGGGAAGAAGATTTTCTATCTAGTGCCATCAAAGAGCATAACTATAGACAGGAATTTACCAATGCTTTAGATCTCTATATAGCTGAGAACAAATTTAAATACCCTCAGTTAACTAATAAAGTATATGTTAGTATTTTTAAGGAGAATGCTAAAGAATATCGTCAAATATTAAAGTTAAAAAATAAAGAAAGTGTTCGGGCAACAATGTATTCTGAAGTATTAGAATTAATTTCTAGTTATGAAAATGGATTTGCTAATCACTTAAAAAATGCTTTTACAAAAAAAGGAGAAAGATTGAGATTGTCTGAGGCTAATGCACTATTTAATGAGTTTGAAGAATTAACTAATGCTATTTACGAACCATTAAAAGAAAGAGTGAAAAGCATAATGGCAAGTAGAGATATGGCATTTCGAGATGCACTCCATGAAAAATTAAAAAATTATGTAACTCATTTAACTAGTGAAGAGTTCGAAAAATTTTTAGGAGAAAAAAGTATGGTGTTAGAAGATAGGATAAATCAAAATATTGATGTGTTTAAAAGACTAAAAGATAGATAATGGTTTATTTTGATATTAGCTATGCTTTAAAGACTCATGATTACGTTATTGAACACTCAGGTGGTCGATCAGGTATCATAAATATAGGCAAATTGGAAAGTGTTTTGGAGCATATTCAAAATGATTTATATTACCCAAATTTTGAAGACAAAGTTACTCATTTAGTTTTTTCAGTAAATAAGTTTCATGCTTTTAATGATGGGAATAAGAGAACCAGTATTGCTCTTGGAGCTTACTTTTTAGAGGTTAATGGGATTGATTATTGTATCGATCGATTTATAATAGAGATGGAAAACATAGCGGTGTATGTTGCTGATAATAAAATTAATAAAGATTTATTATTTCGCATAATTACTTCTATTCTAACAGAAGATGACTATAGTGAAGGGTTAAAAATAGAATTAATAGATGCTTTATTTGATAAAGATTGATGTATTACTTGCCTTGTAACAATGAAATAATCATTTCCTTATCCTTGATTTGATTTCTTTGTTTTAGATTTGACCTCTGCTAAATTCTGTCTAATGTTTGGGGTGTACCGCAGCAGTAGGAGACAAAATACAGGACAGGAGAGAAAAAAACTTTGCAGAACCCTTATTACAGAGCAAACTATTTCTATAGAATAGCGCTAGAGAGAGTATACAAAAGGTATAATTAGAGCGTGTTTTGTTAAAAAAAAGCAGTAGTTTAAAAACAAAAAAAA
>CACVAR010000023.1 GCA_902727905.1 uncultured Sulfurovum sp.
ATATTTCTTTTTAGAAGTACATTTACTCTTAATTTATTATACGAGGATATATTATGAAAAAATTTATTATTTTACTAATGACATTACTAACTACTTTACTTTATGCGCAAGATATGGAAATGACTGATACGAATGGAACTACTTACAAAGTTTATGCAAAAGATGATCAATTTGAAATAGAGGGCATGGAGGGAAAAGTTGTATTTCTAGAGTTTTTTGGTCTTCAATGTCCAGCCTGTACTGAGATAATGCCCAGTCTCATTAAATTGCAAGAAAAATATCCTAAAAAACTGAAGGTACTTGCCATTGAAGTACAAAACAACGACATTGACCCTATTAATGAATATAAAGAAAAAAATGGTATTAACTACACTGCTTTCTCAAATTATGACATAGGTTTAGTAGTAAGATATATAGCTGATAACTCTGACTGGCAAGGTGCCATTCCATTCTTAGTTGTTATTGATGCACAAGGTAAAGTACAAATTTTAAGACGAGGTGTTATTCCAGAGGAAATACTGGAAGAATACATAGAAAAGTATTCTAAATAAAGCTTATTTCTTCTTAACTAAAAAAGCTAGTTTAGCTTGAAGTCGTAACCAAGTTTTGTGATCAATCGCTGGAAAACCTGCATAAGTTTTTCCACCTTTTAAAGACTTGGTAACACCCCCTTTACCAGCAATAGTTACAAAGTCTTCTAGGTGTAAATGTCCAGCAGTAGCACTCTGACCACCCATCACAATATTTCGACCTGTTGTAGTAGAACCAGCCATTCCAACCTGTGCTGCTAATAGTGAATGTTCTCCAATATCACAATTATGTGCAACTTGAATGAGGTTATCTAACTTTGAACCCTTACGAATATAAGTTGAGCCAAATACAGCTCTATCTATTGTAGAATTTGCCCCAATCTCAACATCATCTTCTATAATAACATTACCATTTTGATAGATTTTAATATGTTCACCCTGCCGAGTATGTGCAAAGCCATAACCATCCGAACCAATAACTGCACCAGCATGAATAATGCAGTTAGCACCAATTGCAGAACCATGATAAACGGTAACATTTGGGTAGATTAATGTATTAGCTGCGATGTTTACATTATCACCAATGTAAGCACCTGCCATAATGGTCACATTGTCTCCAAGTACTACACCTCTACCAAAACTTGCTTTCGTGTCAATAGAACAGCTCTCCCCAACATGAGGTTCTTCACCTGTTGTAACAATTTTATGTGCAAAAAACTTAGAGACTAAAGCAAGTTTTAAATACGC
This sequence comes from uncultured Sulfurovum sp., assembly GCA_902727905.1. Classification (GTDB taxonomy): domain Bacteria; phylum Campylobacterota; class Campylobacteria; order Campylobacterales; family Sulfurovaceae; genus UBA1140. The sequence continues at coordinate 1,278 of CACVAR010000023.1, forward strand.
CTCATCTGTTACAAGTGCTATAACATTTTCAGGAAGTAAATTAGCATAATTAGAAGAGACCAATACAGCAGCAGCGCTTGTCGTACTAAGTTGATCTATATACTTTTTGTCATTAAAAAAAGAAATTTGAGATGAAGTTGCTTCATTTAAAGTATGTAATCCAGTAATCTCAATATCAGCACCAGAAAAATCAATATTTATCTCTTTACATATTTCGCTTAACTTCATCTCTTCTTCCTATAATTTTATCGCTCTATAGCAACAACACCACCACGTACAATCTCAATAGGATTATAACGTTGTGCAGCATTAATAAAGTTGCGAACTCTAGCTGGTTCATCAGCTACCATACCAATAAACATACTTACACCAACATTAACAATTGTACCATTGTAAGCACCACAAAGTGCTTCAATGTCAGCCAAACTCTCTTCAATAGGAAACTTAACCAATACCATCTCTTTTTCAACCATCTCATCATGTTCAACCACTTCATAAACAGGAACCAGCTTATTCAATTGTTTGGTGATTTGATTTAATGTTCGCTCATCACCTTTAGTTGCAATGGTAATTCGTGAACGCTGAGAGTTCGGAATCGGTGCAACTGTCAATGTTCCAATATTATAACCACGTCCAGCAAAAAGTCCAGAAACACGAGATAGTACAGAACTTTCATTTTCAACAATAACTGATATTACTCTTCTTGATTCAGACATTATTTCTCTCCTTTTTCTGGATTAGCAATCTTTGGTAACATCATATTATTTAATGTACCATTTGATGGAACCATTGGTAAAACATCTTCAAAACGTGCTACCTGAATGTTCATAAATGCAACTTTGTCTTGTGCAATGGCATCTTTCAGTGCTGCATCAAATTCTTCTTTTGTTGTAATGTCATAACCAATACCATGACAAGCTTCAGCCAAAGCTTTATAGTTTGGCTGGAAAGATAAGTCGGTCTCAGCAAAACGATCATTATAAAAAAATGTCTGCCATTGACGAACCATTCCTAAAAACTGATTATTCAAAATAACATTAATAACTGGAATTTTATATTCAGATGCTGTTACTAACTCTTGAACATTCATCAAAATTGACCCATCACCAGTTACATTAATAACGGTTTTATCTGGAAATGCTTTCTTAACACCTAAAGCTGCTGGTAAACCAAAGCCCATAGTTCCTAAACCACCAGAGTTAATCCATTGTCTAGGTCTGTCAAATGGAAAGTGTTGTGCTGCCCACATTTGGTGCTGCCCAACATCAGAAGTAATAATAGCTTGTTCTCCAACAAGTTCACCTAAACGTTCAATAACCCATTGAGGTTTGATAACTTCATCAGAATCTTCAAATGACTGAGGATACAAAGCATCATAACGTGCTAAAACTTCTCTCCAGTCATTATACTGTTCAGTATTAACTCGACCTTGAAGTCCAGCTATCATCATCTCAACAGCATCTTTTACATCACCAATAATAGGATAGTTTACATTTACTAATTTACCAATGTTTGCAGGATCAATGTCAACATGAATAATCTTTGCATACTTACCAAACTCAGAAAGCTTACCTGTTACACGATCATCAAACCTAGCTCCTAAAGAGATAATCAAATCCGTTTCAGACATTGCCATGTTTGAAGCATAGTTTCCATGCATACCTAACATTCCAAGAAGTAATGGGTTCTTGTTACCCATAACACCAAGTGCCATTAAAGTTTCAACCGTAGGGATTTGACTAAGTTCTGCTAACTCACGAATAGCATCACTCGCATTAGAAAGAACGGCTCCTCCACCAATATAAAGTAAAGGCTTCTTCGCTTGTAAAATAGCTTCTACAGCTGCATTAACATCTTCTTCTTTTGCTTTAGGAACTTTCATATAACTTGGAAGATTAACATCAGTAGGATAAGCAAACTCAGCTACTTCTGCTGTAATATCTTTTGGAATATCAACAAGAACTGGTCCTGGTCTACCTGTACGTGCAATATGAAATGCCTCTTTTAAAATACGAGGTAAATGATTAATATCACGAACCAAATAATTATGCTTAGTACAAGGTCTAGAAATACCTACAGCATCAATCTCTTGAAAACCATCTGTTCCAAGTAATGACTGTGGAACCTGTCCTGAAATAACAACCATAGGAATTGAGTCCATATATGCTGTTGCCAAACCAGTCACGGCATTTGTAAAACCAGGACCAGAAGTTACCATAGCAACACCGACTTCACCAGTTGCTCTTGCATAACCATCTGCAGCATGAACAGAAGCCTGTTCGTGTCTATTTAAAATATGTTCAAATCCATCTTGTTTGTATATTGCGTCATATACGTTCATGATAGCACCACCAGGGTAACCAAATACAGTTTTTACACCCTCGGCTACCAGTGCTTCACAAACCATTTGTGCACCGTTCATTTCCATGAATCTTGCTCCAATTCTGTTCTAATTTTGTGGGCGATTCTAACTAAATATGGCTAAAAGAGGGGTAAAATTTATGTGAAACCTAAGTTTTAAGTTTGTGGACAGGAAATTCCAGAGCCTTCCAAACAAAAACTCTCTTTACATTCAGCACCTTCATACGCTGAACAACATTTAGCAATCTCTTCTTCAACCATTTTCTTATCTTTTTGAACATAATCGGAAAGCTTATCCTCAAACACTGAAAAGACAAAACTGCTTAATGTATCTTGGGAAGCATTAGTTTTGTTATGCATACCTTCTAAAGAAGTTAGATGTGGTCGTACCTGCTCATCAATATTGAGACGTAATTCAGAGACTAAAGGGTCTTCTTCTACTTCTGGAGTTTCCGTAATTTCACTTTGAACTAAACTTTTTGGTCTTGAAAAAATATTACTGAAAATCTTAATAACATTTAAAAAAAGAATCATACCAATGAGTAAAAAAAACCCATAAATTATAATGGTACTAATGCCCACTGTGTTTGCCCTTTTTTTTCTTACTTAAGTCTTTAAGTTTAATTTTTCCTTTGAATTCATCTCCAAAGTAGCCTTCATTTGCCATCCACTTATATATCTCTGCTGCAATTGGACCAGCTGTAGAACCACCATGTCCTCCATGTTCAACAAGTACAGTCACCACATATTTAGGGTTTTCATAAGGGGCATAAGTCGTTAACCATGCATGTGAACGACTATAATAATCCATTTCAGACTCTTTCATTCTTACTTTTTCACTCTGAGGAATGGAAACAACTTGTGATGTCCCTGTTTTTCCTGCTACTACAATTGGTAAGTTAGACATTGTACGCTTAGCCGTTCCTCTTGGAGAATTACAAACATCGTACATTCCAAGACGTATGGTGTTTAAATGTTGTTTATTCACCTCCAAAGTCTTATACTCTTTTTGAACCTTAGTCCCAGCAATTACATCAACAAATCTTGGTGTGGGTAAGCGTTCTGTAGCTAAAAATGCTGTATAACGTGCTACCTGTAAAGGAGTTGCCAAGTTATACCCTTGTCCGATGGAGGAAATAACTGTCTCACCTCTATACCAGCCTTGATTAAAACGCTTTCTCTTCCATGCTTTATCTGGAACAATTCCTGAACGTTCACGGGGTAAATCAACGCCTGTTTTTACCCCTAGACCCATTTCTCTTAATGATTTTGCCATAGAATTAATTCCAGTTTGAAGTGCCTTATTATAAAAATAAACATCACAACTTTCTCTAATTGCTTTTCTAAGTCCTACTGTCCCATGACCATATCTTGACCAGCATCTAAACTTATGCTTACTTTTCCCCAAAGTAATGTATCCTTTACAATACTCTGTATTTTCAACAGGCTTCCCTGCTTTTGAAAAAGCCAATGCCATTCCCATTTTAATAGCAGAACCAGGAGGATAAGCACCACCAATAATTTTGTTAGTAAATGGATGATCAAGATCAGTAATCAATGCTTTCCATTCTTTAGATGAAATTCCACCAACAAAGAGATTAGGATCATATGAAGGATACGAAACTCCAGCAATAATATCACCATCAATACCCATAACCACAGCAATACCTGCTTGACCAACAAAAAGCGCATTAATTCTTTTTTGAAGTTCAAGGTCAATATTTAAAACAAGGTTTTGATCATCTTTTGGTTCAACTTTTTCTAATTCAGCAACCTCTTTATTTCTTGCAGAAACTTGAACCAAGCGATACCCAAGTTCACCTTGTAAAACTTGGTTATATTGTCTCTCTAAACCTGTTTTACCAATTACCCCTACTTTTTCTACAACCGGATCTTTTTCATTTTCTTGTAGATTTGAGCGACCTACATAACCAACAATATGCGTCGCCATAGATCCAGCTGGATATAATCTTTTAGTTTCAGATTCTATTTTTAAAGACTTATTAATGCTCAACTTAGGATAAGCACCAATCATTCCATCATAACCAATAAAGTCAACAACTGGAATATACCTATGGTTATAAGAAGAATCTTTTTTAATATATTTTTTAATCAATTTTGTCTTATTTAAATCTGGAAACTCATTAACAATTCCACTAATAAGCTTATCGAGTTCCTCTTTAGGAACCCTTCTTTTCTTCTCTTTATCATATCTTGTTAAGTGTGGTGCAATTTTAATAGAAAAACCAATATCATTAACAGCCAGCAACTTACGATTTCTATCTAAAATCTCACCACGTACAGGTTTAATAAAATATTTTCGTTCAATATTCATCTGCGCAAGATTTTCATAATAATAGTTCGATTTGACAGAAATTTGATAAATTCTTGAAATTAACATAATCCAAAAAAGAATAAAAATGATAAAAATGATAGGAAATCTCATAATAAAACTCCTATTAAAATATCAATAACAATATAATAGACTAAAAGCATGTCAGCCAAAACAGTCGTTGTGTTAAACATAAAATCATATAAAAATAAAGAGATATAATATAATGAATCAATAATTATAATAATGGCAAAAAGTAAACAAACTTTACATCGTACCAAACGTTTAAGAGGTGTATAAATAAAAAAATAAATAACCATAATCATAAAGGTTGAAAGTAATAACGGTAAACTCAAATTCAAATCTAAATTTAATAGATAAAAAAGTGGCGCAAAAGCATAAGTACTTTCTTTTTCTATGTTTATAATTAAAATGTAACCCACTAAACCTATAAGTGGTGGTAACATCGTGTACATGGAAACAAATAGGGGATAAATAAGAACAAAAAGAATAATTAATGTTTTTAAAGCAACACTTAATCCTTCTTCTTCAAAACTATCATATTTATTCATCTACACCCCCTAATTTGCCAATTTATAGACTAATGAAATCTCATTACAAACTGGAAAATGAATACACTTAATACAATCAGTCCATATTTTATGCTCAGGAATAGTCTCTTTCGCTATTTCTATAAAATTCATTTTCTTAAAAAACTCTGGTAAATAGGTTAAAACTAATACCTCTTCTTCTACATTAAGTGTTTTTGCTTCTTCTAAAGCAAAAAGCACTATCTTCTCTCCTACCTTTTTACCTCTATAATCTTCAGCTACGATTAAAGAGCGAATCTCAGCTAAACGTGAAGAGTGAATATGTAAAGCAGCATAACCTATAAGTTTTCCTTCTTCTTTTGCCAAAACATAAGACCGAATGTTGGTCGCAACCTCATCCTCATTTCGCTCTAAAATAATGCCATCTTTAACTTCTTGTATAACCATCTCTTGCATCGATGGAATATCAGAGAGTGTTGCTTTAACTAATTCGACCATTCATCAATTCCAAAAATATGTTCAAAGATTTTTTGATGAATTCTATCATAACCATTTCGCTTAGAATTTGAAATAGTAATACAGCCTGGAAAAGCTTTTTTCAAAGCTGTTTTTTCTTTCATATTTAACTTATCTATTTTGGTAAATACATCTAAATAAAGTTGATCTCCACGAATAAACTTTTTAACATATTCATTTACTCCAGCATCTATCTCTGCATTTGGATGACGTGCATCACGTAGATGTATAAAAACACGAATAGAAACTCTATGCTTAATAAATTCAACCAAGTTTTTTTGCCACACTCCCTTTAAATCTTTTGAAACTTTTGCATAACCAAAGCCTGGTAAATCTACAAAACGAATCCCCCAATCTTTCTCATCATAAATATAACGAATATCAAAAAAGTTTATAAGTTGCGTTTTTCCTGGTGTGGCTGAAGATTTTGCTAAATTTTTTCGTGAAGTTAAGCCATTAATGGTAGAACTTTTTCCTACATTGGAACGTCCCAGAAATACAACTTCAGAAACTGTATCCTCTACTGAGTCGGCCAATGATTGTGCTGATTTCATAAAGTTTGCATCAACAAGTCTTGGTGTTGCCATTATTTTCTATCCTCTATTTCAAATCTAAAGTGTACAGGCTTTTTCTTTTTACCTTTTATATCTGCCAATCCTGTTTTTAAATCCAATGAAACAGACTCAGCTTTAATTATACGATTGTTAGTTAAATCTTTTAAAACAACATTCCCTTTAAAAAGATATTTTGAGCTTTCTGGTGCATAAGTTACAGAATCTGTTTGTCCAACATAATGAATGGTTTTTTCAGTCAAGTCAAATTTAACATTTCCAGTGGCAATATACTTTTTAGCTTTTTTTTGATCATTAAAAAAAACCGTTATTTTAGAAGCATTAAATTCATTACTACCTTGCTTAATTTTAGCATCACCTTCAAAGTAGGCTTCATTGTTTATGTCATTCGCATAAAAATGATTCGCTTTAATGTCAACGATATCAGCCATTAACCTTGTAGCATAAAAAAAAATATATAATATTAAAAGTCGTTTCATAGAAATTGTTTCCCTAATTTTTTCAGTAATTATATCATAATACATTAGATTTTTTTTCTGCTAATAGTGCTATAATGTCAAGAATTAACTAAGAAAGAACCATTTTAATGAAAAAACACTACTCTTCCCTACTCTCAACTGGCTTTGGTAAATTTGCCTCAAAACCTTTTTCAAAACCTGTACAAAAATTCATTAACAATTCTTATGTAAAACTAATGGGTTTAGACATGACAGAATTTGATGCACCAGCAAATTATCCAACATTAAACAAACTTTTTACACGCTCATTTATAACTGAGAAAGAAGTTAGCAAAGATGAAAGTGTTATGATTTCTCCTGTCGATGCATTGGTAACTGATTTTGGTAAAATTTCTGAAGGTAAAGCCTATCAAATAAAAGGTATGGAGTATAACATTGCTGAACTTTTTGGTGAGTACCATGAAGAAGCTACTAAAGCTGTAGAAGGTGGAGAGTTTGTGAATCTTTATCTTTCACCAAAAGATTACCACCGTTATCACACACCAGATACTTTAAACATTAAATCATTAACACATATTCCTGGGAAACTTTACCCTGTAAACTTTCCACTTTTACGTAATAAGAAAGACCTTTTTATTGAAAATGAACGTGTCATCATAGAATCTACAGACAAAAAAGGAAATACTTTTGTTATGGTACTTGTTGGTGCGCTTAATGTAGGTAAAATGGTTGTGACTTTTGAAGAGAGTATTAACACCAACTCTGACCTTCGAGAGCCTAAACACTACACTTACGAAAACCTAACACTTCAAAAAGGTGAACTTTTCGGCTGGTTTGAAATGGGTTCCACCATTTTACTCTTTACTCAAAAAGATGTCTATACTCCTACACTTGAAATTAACCAAAAAGTTAAATTTACTGAAAATATTGGGAGGCTAAACTAATGTCTACCAATAAAAAACTTGTTATTTTCGATATGGATGGAACCCTTGTTGATAGTTCAGTGACCATTGTAAATGCCATTAATCATGTCCGTTCTAAACTTGAACTTGAAGCTTTAGAGGCAGAATTGGTTTTAACCAAAGTTAATGACCCCGAACTCAATCCAGCTTTATTTTTTTACGAAACAGAAGCATTTACAGAGGATCATGAACAATGGTTTTCAGAGTACTACACCGAAAATCATGAGCAAGAGCTTGAACTTTATGTTGGTATAGAGAACTTACTCTTAGAGCTTAAAGAAGAAGGTTATCATTTAGCCATTTCAACCAATGCTTATAGAGGTTCAACCTTGGAGTCACTTACCCATCTAAATGTACTTGAACACTTTTCAAGCATTGCTTGTTTCGATGATGTGGGTCGAGGTAAACCAGCTCCTGATATGTTAGAGAAAAACCTAGAAGATTTAGAGCTAGAAGCCCATCATGCCATTTTTGTGGGTGACAGTGAACGTGATTTACTTGCTGCTAACAACTTAGACATGGACTACCTCATGATAAACTGGGGATTCTCAGACTATGAAGATGCCATTCATTCTGTAGAAAAACTCAAAGAAAAGATTTTGGAACTTTAATGCCAATGTTCAAAAATATGTCTAAAGCAACCATTACTGATATTGCTTCTGTTTCCCTCATAGGTATTGGTCTTGCAGCCACTGGTCCTCTGGCTAAACCCATTCTCTACACAGGACTTTTTGCTTTTTCAGGTGCTGTAACCAACCAAGTAGCCATCTACATGCTCTTTAACAAGGTCCCTTTCCTCTACGGTTCAGGTGTCATAGAAGAGAACTTTGAGAACTTCAAGGGTTCTATCAAAGAGATGATTATGAAACAGTTCTTTAACAAAGAACAACTCACAGCCTTCTTTCAAAGTGAAGAAAAAAAGATAGACCTTGCTCCTTTAGTAGAAAGCGCTGACTTCTCCCCTGCTTTTGATGCCCTTTCAAGCAGTGTGATGGAGTCAAAATTTGGTGAGATGCTTAACATGTTTGGTGGAGAGAAAGCTTTGGAAAACCTACGTGAACCTTTTGCAAAGAAACTAAAGTCTGCTGTGGTTAAAATAGTTGACTCGGAAACTTTCAAAAAACAGATTGACCATCACTTAGCCAACTCATCACTCAACGATGACATCTTAACAACAGTTGATGATCTAATTACAAAACGTTTAAACGAATTAACGCCGAAAATGGTAAACGAACTTGTTCATGAACTTATTCATAC